>JBDRWH010000052.1:0-10165 GCA_039802325.1 Caldifarciminota bacterium | reverse complement strand
AATTATACTGAAAAATAATACCCTGTGCTTCAGTGTAATTGTTGTGTTCATAAATACTATTTTCAATTCCATTATCGTAAATATAGCAACCTTCCACAAGGATGTTCTTGCCCTGGTATGCGACGAAGAATCCATTTCCGCAGTCATGCAATATGCAGTTTCTAACTGTAATATTACTGCCCGCCACCACATAGATTGTTGAGGCATTGCTGGCATAACTTTGAAGTTGCCCCTGGTCATCATAGAAGGTGTATGGTGTCCGTGCACTTCTTATTTCAAGATTTTCTAAAACAATATAATTCGGGGTCTGATTAGGAATACTTGAACCACCGATATTGATTATTCCACGATTTTCTGACCAGTAATCAAGCTGAAGACGGGTGACTGCGTTCCTGCCATCAACAACTGGCAAATCGCCGTATCCTGAAGGCACTCCATAGAAAACAATGGGTGCATTTGATGTACCGGCTCGGGCAATAACCCATTTTTCACAATAAGGCGTTGGCCGATAGTGAATTTTTACAGTATCTCCTGGATTCAGTGATTCCAATGGGACCGCACCAATACTATCATAAGGCATACCCGGTCCAACATTATAAGTATACGCCATGATTATAAATGGACAGAAAAGCATGGCCAAATAGTTTTTTCTAATTCGCATATATCCTCTTTTATTTTTATTATATTGTGTTTTCTCAAAAAGTCAAGAAAGAGAAATAAAGGAGGGGTCAAGAGGACAAAGAAAACTAAAGAAGGGGAAAAGGGGTAAAGAAAGGAGAAAAGCTATGTTATTGACACCTGTTACAAAATTGGATATAATTGGCTCTATGGAATGCAATTTAGATAAGAACAAGAAAGAATGTCCTTGTACCTATAATCCCTGCTCAAGAAAGGGTAAATGTTGCGATTGTTTGCGTTATCATTTAAGGCATAATGAACTTCCTGCCTGCTGTTTTCCGCCGGATATAGAAAAAACCTATGACCGTTCATTTGAGAGGTTCATTAAGACTGTGGAGCACTGATGGAACTCATATTTGAGATTTCAAGAGCAGGAAGAAAGGGTTATTCTTTACCGCTATTGGATGTTCCTAAGATTGAATTATCCAAAAAACATCAACGCAAGATATCTGCTGAATTACCTGAAATAAGTGAACCAGAACTTATACGTCATTTTGTCAATCTCTCTGCCTTGAATCATCATGTTGATAAGGGATTTTATCCCCTTGGTTCGTGCACAATGAAATACAATCCCAAGATCAATGAAGAGACCTGCCGTTATCCAGGCTTTGCCCATATTCATCCCTTTCAACCTGATAAGACTGTTCAGGGTGCCTTAAGATTGATGTATGAACTTGGTGAGTATTTGAAAAAAATTGTTAATCTGGACGCTATTACCCTACAACCAGCAGCTGGCGCTCATGGTGAATTTACTGCCATCAGCATGTTCAAGGCATATTTCAATCATAAGAGAGAGCCAAGGCAATATATTCTGGTTCCAGATTCTGCCCATGGTACAAATCCCGCAAGTGTCAATTTTTCAGGATTCAAACCGCTTACCCTTGGTTCAGACAATCAGGGTCTTGTTGATATCAGTAGGTTAAACGAGTTAATGACCCCAGAGGTTGCTGGATTAATGCTTACCAATCCAAATACCCTTGGTTTATTTGAAAAGAACATAAAAACCATTTCAGAGATTGTTCATTCCAGGGGTGGTCTTTTGTATCTTGATGGCGCCAATTTGAATGCACTTCTTAGTCTGGTAAGACCAGGCGATCTTGGTTTTGACGCAGTTCACTTTAATCTTCATAAAACATTTTCAACACCACATGGTGGTGGTGGACCAGGTTCAGGCCCAGTTGCAGTTAGACAGACATTAGCACCATTTTTGCCAGTCCCTGTAATAAAAGAAAATAGTGGTAATTACTATTTTGATTATGATCTTCCTGATTCAATAGGAAAGGTTCAATCTTTTTTTGGTAATTTTCTGGTAATGGTGCGCGCCTATACATTTTTGCGAATAATTGGTGAGGAAGGTCTTGGTGCTATTTCGCATGCTGCAATTCTTAATGCAAATTACATTATTCAAAGTTTAAAAGAGGATTATTATCTTGCATATCCTGATTTCTGCATGCACGAAGGCGTTCTTTCAGGTAAGAACTTGAAAGATTATGGTGTAAAGACCCTGGATGTGGCAAAACGCTTGCTGGATTTTGGATTTCACGCTCCAACTGTTTACTTTCCCTTGATTGTCAGTGAGGCATTGATGATTGAACCAACCGAGAGTGAATCAAGGCAGACCATTGAACAATTCATCACAGTTATGAAGCAGATTTGCAAAGAGGCAAAGGAGAATCCTGAAGTATTGAAGTCTGCACCGCATAATACTCCAGTTCGACGACTGGATGAGGTGCGGGCAGTGAAGGAATTAAGATTGAAATGGCAGAAATAAAGTTTGAAATCTCTGAAGAACGAAAAAAATTATTGATCAACAAAATCGCCCGTCGGGTTGTGGACTTGAGATTAGCCCCTGTCGCCATTGTTTTTTTAGAGTCGTCAAAACCATTAACATTTCTTGGAAATCAATTAATGATATTTATGCAGCCATTTTATCGGGCATTATTCACCTATCAGGAATATGAAGAAATCGCAGCAATGCTGGAGGATCGGAACAATATTGAATCATTGATCTGTGAGATTGAACACCTTGAGGAGGAGAGGCATGAACATAAAAGAGCCGAAAAGAATTCTTGCCACTGATTGTGGAAGTACCACGACCAAGGCAATATTGATTGAAAAAAGAGGAGAAGAATATCGCTTGATTGTTCGTGGTGAAGCGCCGACTACTGTAGAATCGCCATTTGAAGATGTGACAAAGGGTGTCTTGAATGCTGTGCGAGAAGTAGAGGAACTGGCGAATGTAAAAGTCCTTGATGGTGAAGAGATCATAAAACAGGTGAAAGATTCTGAGGGCGTTGATTTTTATGTTTCTACTTCATCTGCTGGTGGTGGCTTACAGATGATGGTTGCGGGGGTTGTTCTGACAATGACTGCCGAGAGTGCAGCACGCGCAGCCCTTGGAGCAGGTGCAATTGTAATGGATGTTATCGCTTCAAATGACGGCAGATTGCCACACGAAAAGATTGAACGAATAAGAAATTTAAGACCTGATATGATACTCTTATCAGGTGGGGTAGACGGAGGCA
This sequence comes from Caldifarciminota bacterium, assembly GCA_039802325.1. GTDB lineage: Bacteria > Hydrothermota > Tepidihabitantia > SM23-42 > JAOAFX01 > JAOAFX01. Next base: position 6,962 of record JBDRWH010000052.1, on the reverse strand, counting down.
CGATTTCTCATGTAGTAGAGCTCGCAGAACTGATAAAGGCTGCGGATCCTAAACCGCGTTTTGGTGTTGGTTATAGATTACCGGTTATTTATGCGGGCAATAAAGATGCGCGTCAGGAAATCCTGGATATTCTAAAAGAAAATACTGCTCTGGTCGTGGTCGAAAACATCAGACCGGTGCTTGAACGAGAAAATCTAAACCCTGCCCGACACAAGATTCATGATCAGTTCATGGAACATGTTATGGCACATGCACCAGGTTATAAAAAGTTAATGGAAATGACAGATGTGCCGATTATGCCAACGCCGGGTGCGGTTGGTTTGCTTGTTGAGACCGTAGCACGAAAGGAGAATATCACGGTCATTGGAGTTGATATTGGTGGTGCGACAACCGATGTTTTTTCAGTTTTTCAGGGTGTATTCAATCGTACCGTCAGTGCAAATTTAGGTATGTCTTATTCGGTAAGCAATGTGCTTGCTGAAACCGGTATTGAAAATATTATCCGCTGGTTGCCATTTGAGATTGAAGAAAGGGATTTGCGAAACAGGATAAGGAACAAGATGATCAGACCAACAACCATTCCTCATACCCTTGAAGATTTAAAAATTGAGCAGGCAATTGCCCGTGAAGCATTGAGGCTTGCTTTTGAACAGCACAAATCAATGGCAGTAGGATTGAAGGGTGTTCAACAGGAGAGGACAATCTCTGACACATTTGCCCAGACAATGACCGGCGAGACTTTGATTGACTTAATGGCACTAAATCTTCTGATTGGTTCTGGTGGTATTCTTTCGCACGCACCCAGAAGGAACCAGGGTGCACTGATGATGATTGATGCATTCCTGCCCCAGGGTATTACAAGACTTGCTGTGGATTCGATTTTTATGATGCCCCACCTTGGGGTTCTTTCAACCGTTCATGAACAATCTGCAACTGAAGTATTCAACAAAGATTGTCTTGTGCCATTGGGGTGTTGCATCGCACCAGTGGGTGAAGGTCGCGAAGGAACAAATGTATTAAAGGTAAAAATTGAAGACGAAAAAGGAACAAGTGAGAAGATAATGAAATTCGGAGAAATTGAGCTCATTCCTTTGCCTGTGGATAAAAAAGTCAAACTCATACTCCATCCTGAGCGTGGTTTTGATATCGGAAATGGTAAAGGAAAAGTTATTGATATAGTTTTGAATGGTGGTGTTGTGGGGATAATAATTGACTGTCGGGGCAGACCATTTGTCCTTCCTGAAGACAAAAAGAAGAGAATAGAGTTACTTAATAAGTGGTATAAAGCGGTCAACATGTATCCTGTTTAATAAAAAGGAGTTGAGATATGCCTGTTCCAAAAAGACGACATTCGCATTCAAGAAAGAATAAGAGGCGTTCCCAGTTTAAGATGGCACCTATAAACTATGTTGAGTGCCCAAAATGCCACAGTCCTAAATTACCCCATAGGGTATGCCCGGTTTGTGGTAATTACAAAGATACCCTGGTGGTGCCTCCAAAAGAAGAAGAAAAATCCTGAAAAAATTCTGATTACACGCAATGAAGCGAAATGATTATACACATAATAAGAAGAATTGCCATAAATCATTGTCATTGATAGAATAAAGGGAAAGAAAATGAAGTTAGGTTTTGACTTAATGGGTTCAGACAATGCTCCAAGAATTGAGATTGAAGCATTGAACCTATTGCAGGAATATAAGCAGGATTTGCTTATTGTTGGTAAAGGTGATTATGAACCTGAGGTTCGGAATTTGGGTTTTGATTATCGTATTGCTGAAGAAGTTGTAGGTATGCATGAAATTCCCACAGTAGCGGTACGACAAAAAAGGAATTCGTCTCTGGGGATTCTATTCTCAATGTTGAAAAATAAAGAGATAGATGGTGTGGTCAGCGCAGGAAATACCGGTGCAATAATGGCATTCAGTTTTTTTGAACTCGGATTACTTGAAGAAAATGCAAAGCCAGGGCTGGCAATTACCTTACCGACAGAAAAAGGTTATTCAATTCTGGTTGATGTTGGGGCAAATGTCAAACCTAAACCATTGGATTTGTTCAATTACGGCGTTATGGGTGGAGTATTTGCGAGAATTGCACTGGAAAGAGAAAATCCCCGCATTGCATTATTGAATATCGGCTCTGAGAGTGTAAAAGGCGATGAGGTTCGGCAGAAAGCATACCAGTTACTAAAAGAAGGTAGTATACATTTTATTGGAAACATTGAAGGTCATAATCTGATGAGAGGTTTTGCTGATGTGATCGTTACCGATGGGTTCACAGGCAATATTTTGTTGAAATATTCTGAAGGCATTATTGATGTGATCTGGCATATGTTAAAAGAATCTGTTGATGCTGCAATGCGCCGGAGATTTGGACAGTTTCTTGTGAAACCAGCAATGAAAGATTTGAAGGCAAAATTTAGTTATGAAGAATATGGAGGTGGAATACTCTTGGGTGTGAATGGAGTTGTTATTATTTGTCACGGGCATTCTTCAGCAATTGCCTTGAAAAATGCCATAAATATGGCAAGGAGATGTGTGGAATTCAATATAGTTGAAGAAATAGGAAAGGTGATAAAGAAATGAAGGCATACATAGCAGGCATTGGCATATATTATCCAGAAAAGATACTGACGAATTTTGATTTTGAAAAGATGGTTGAAACCTCAGATGAATGGATTAGAACCCGTTCAGGAATCAGGGAAAGACATATCGTAGATGAGAAAACTGCAACGAGTGACCTTGCAACTGTCGCTGCGAAAAGAGCAATTGAAAACGCCGGTATTAGGCCAGAAGATATTGATGCAATAATATTGGGAACTGCAACACCAGATATGTTATTTCCTTCTACTGCCTGTATTGTCCAGAGTAACATTGGTGCTCGGGAGATAATGGCATTTGACATATCTGCTGGATGCAGCGGATTTCTTTATGGTCTGGGCATTGCGGATTCAATGATAAGAAATGGCTATGATAATATCCTTGTCATTGGGGCAGAAACCTTGAGTAAAATAACAGATTATAAAGACCGTTCAACCTGTGTTTTATTTGGTGATGGTGCTGGTGCGGTTATCCTTAAGAAGGCTAATGATGAGAACCGCGGTATAATAAGTTCATACTTTGCATCCGAAGGTGCTGACTGGAAACTTCTGCATCAGCCTGCAGGGGGTTCAAGGATTCCAGCATCTGAAAAATCGGTAAAAGAAAGATTACACTACATAAAAATGGAAGGAAATGAGGTATTCAAACTTGCGGTGCGGGCAATGATTGAAGCAGCAACAAAAACTCTGGAGAAGGTAAATCTATCATCAAAGGATGTAGCACTTCTGATTCCTCACCAGGCGAATATCAGAATCATTGAAGCAACTGCGAAAAGACTTGATATACCAGCAGACAAAGTATATGTAAATCTTGATAAATATGGAAATACCTCAGCTGCGTCCATACCCATTGCCCTTGCTGAAGCCCTTCATAATGGTAAAGTCAAACCAGGCGACTATGTACTTCTTGTTGCATTTGGTGCGGGCTTTACCTGGGCTGGAGTTTTGTTAAGAATGTAGACAATCTTCAAGAATTGCCCACAAATTAGAATTTGTAGGTTATACCGATCTTGCCGGGTTCTGCTTCAAGTCCTAAATTTGATTCCTGTTTGAATACTGCGACATTTATTACCGAAACAACGCGGTTAATAATCATGAAACCGGTCATAAAAGAGGCACGACGCAGGTTTTCCCGTGCTGATTTTCTGCGTTGCCAGTAGAAGTTCCGGTTTGTGAGTGTATCCCATTCCCACTGGTCCTCACCAAAATATCCATGCTCCTGTATATATTCCTGTTGTCTTTGCGGGTCATTCGGATAATATAAACTTGCATCATGTTCTACAAGCAGATTATAATCATCAGAAGAATTGTAGTCTTCAAGATTATCAAAATATTCAACATCATCACGCAAAGGATTTGCACCTGCATGTTCAAATGCAAAAATTCTGGATGAGTTTTCTAATTTGTGCCCTGACCATTTAAGAGTGGAATATGAAAACCAGAGTGAACCTTCAATAATAAAAAATGTTCTTGCCTCGTTTTTTCTTTGTAGAATCAACTCGCCCCAGCCCGGCATTATTGCCGAGGCAAGGATTGGATTCATCCCCTGGAACAGAATCAGCGCTAATCCTAAAAACACAATGCCTCCTTGGATTTATCAAATAAAGGGTAATATGGCTCAAAAAGGCTCAAGAGGTGAAAGACGGTATAAATGGCAAGAAGGCAAAAATGGCAATTTAACGAAAGTTCCTTGATAAATTTAATCGTGATTTTGTCGATAATCATTATATCTTTTTTATATGCCTCGTTAGCCTTTTTCATTCCTTTTGCCATCTCTGCCTTCTTGAGCCCTCTTTAGCCTTTTATTCCATTTTGTTTACCATAAGTCTTTTATTTAATCCATTACTTGTAGTTTGGATATTTTTTTGGCACAAGCATCTCAACCTCAACCTAATTACCATACTTACTTAAGTACTGCGAATTTCTTGAATTTTACTTCTTTCTTATTACTATTCTTCGCTTCAATGCGCAAAATATATACGCCATTGGATTGATTTGTAAAATCAAAATAGACTTCATTATATTCATTTGCCATTGGATTTGATTCTTTCAGACCACCAATTCTATGACCTGTGATGTCTAAAATATCAACCTTCACTTCTGCATCCTGGTAAAGATAGAAACGCACAGTCCCGCGCTTTTTTACTGGTGATGGATAGATATAGAAAGAACCAATGAGTTCTGATGAACTTGAAATTCCAAGATAGTCTCCTTTATACACTCCCCAATTTTTATTTGAATTCATATAACCACACCAGGAAGCGGTTCTGCCTGGAAAGTCCCAGATATAGATCTTGCCGGAATCGCTACCACAGGCAAGTTCTAAGTCACCATCAAAATCAATATCTGTTACAAATCCAGGTGAAGAAAATCCACCGTCACCGAACAATGGTGAAAACACAAATTCATGATTGCGATTATAAATAATCTTCAATTGTCCTGTACTCAGGCTATCTCTGGATCCAAGACCGAAGACAATTTCTTCTCTGCTGATTGTATCAAGTTCGGAAATAAGAAGAGGATACAGTATGTTTTCATTGGTACTCAATGGAAAATCATTTTCAATCGTGCCATTGCGATTGAAGACATAAAGGGTCTTGCTACTGTTGGGTGAGATGATTTCAAGATAACCATCCTTATCAATATCTGCAAGGGTTGGTGTGTAGTAAAATACCGTGTCAATCCAGGTTTCAAATTTTTGTTCTAAGGTATCTGCACCATAGATATAAAAAGTTCCATACCCATTGACAATTGCTGCTTCGGGTTTGCCATCGCGGTCTATATCACCCACCACCGGTGATGAATATGTGAGCATATTATGCTGGGATTCAGTGTATTCCTTTACTACGCCATCTTTACTTATAAGCCAGAATCTGCCGTCTGCACCAAGGGCACCAATGGTTCTATTTGTTTCATCAAAAACACAGGGTGTTGAATATATCCAGGAATTTAGATAGATTGGGAAATTTGCAATATTTGCTCCGTCACTATTCAGACAATATAGTTTTCTATCCTCTGAACCGAATATTATTTCAAGTTTATTATCACCATTTATATCAAATAACAAAGGTGCACCAAGAACTATACCATCAGTCCTGAAAGGAAAGTTTGTTAAAGGTGTAAGAGTAGTTCCATCCAAAACCCGCAAATTAAATCCTGAGCCAAATACAATATCTTCAGCACCGTCATTGTTTATATCACCGATTGCGGTAAATGTTGTGATTGTGTCAACCATTGCTGAACCATAAGATGTACCATCATGGTTATATACATAGATATGCCCGTAACGGGTTGTCGAAATGATTTCAATATCACCATTTCCATCAAGGTCACCATAATTCAAGGAATGAATAGTTCTTCTTATGGGAAGTGATACTGGAAAACCTTTTTGATAGATATCAAAATTGACTGACAAACTCATCAAGGTATCAAGTTTTGAAAGAATTTCTATATTCAAAAGTGATTTTCCAAAATAACTATCAGAATTGGGATTGGTGAAGGGACCGAATCTGCGATTTGATTTGTTGGAGTCATCAACAAAGAACAAATCATATTTTGATCCGTAATATTCAAGTGTGTCAATATACACCCAGGCATCAAAATGCTGTATCCCATCAGCTTCTTCAACATCAATTCCCTTGTGTTTTGGGTCAATCTGGATTGTATTGTAGCTATAATTTGCATATATAACATTGTCATCAATATGCCAGATCAAAATTCCACTGCCCGGTAAGAAAAAATCAAATTCGCCATTATCAACATAGACCGGCATGCCATCCTCAACATCAATTACTATTGTATCTTTTTGTTTTATGTCCTGCTGACGGTTTTCAATCAAAAAGAATTCAGTGGGTGAAATTGGTATCTTAATCATTGTCTGGTTTGCAATACCGGATTGTGTTGTATCTACTGCTGAGGCGCGCAGGGTTAACAGGCTCTCAGGATGTGTTACCACCAATGGTTCAACCCAGGTTGGGTCATAAGTATAGTGCCCAAAAAAGTATCTTGTCCAGGCACCCAAATTTGCAGGAATTGATCCTTCAGGCACACCAGCGTCAGGCATTCCGACCCAGCCTGCTGTTCCCATTAAGTCAAACGCACCTACGCCATTTGACCAACCAGTGACATCATACAGGTCAGGCAGACCAAGAACATGACCAAATTCATGGACGGTTGTACCAAGTGCACCAACCATATACCAATCAACCCTTGCCATTTCAGATAAACAACTTATCGGGCATTGAATTGTATCCGTGCCATTATTTGCAATAATATATGGCACACCAAGATAATATTCTAATGCACCAGGCGGAATTGTTGCTGAAGGAATATCACGAAATCTGTAGAAGTTGATACTTGTCTGTAA
>JBDRWH010000051.1:0-10217 GCA_039802325.1 Caldifarciminota bacterium | reverse complement strand
TTTGATTTTACACCCCAGGGAATTATTGATAAATTGAATCTGCGCAGACCGGTATTCAAGAAAACTGCCTGTTATGGACATTTTGGAAGAGAAGAAGAAGGATTCACCTGGGAGATATGTGATATGGCTGATGCTATCAAAAGAGAAGCAAGTATTTAACTGGTTAAATGGTTAGAGAAAAAGGAATGATAAATGGAATATAATATAAGAGATAAGAAGTTATCAAAAGAAGGGCATAAACGGATTGAATGGGCAGAATCAAAAATGCCGGTATTGAGACTAATCCGTGAAAGATTTACAAAAGAAAGACCCCTTAAAAATCGGCGCATTGGTTGTTGCCTGCATGTAACAACTGAAACTGCAAACCTTGTTAGAACCTTGAAGATCGGTGGAGCAAATGTCTTTCTGACTGCATCAAATCCATTATCCACCCAGGATGATGTCGCTGCTGCACTTGTTGATGACGGAATTGGTGTCTTTGCAATCAAGGGTGAATCAAGAAACGAATATTACTACAACATGAATCAGGTTCTTAAGAACAAACCAGAGATTCTAATTGATGACGGTGCTGACCTGATATCAACAGTGCACAAGAAAAAAATAAAGGGAATACTCGGCGGAACTGAAGAAACAACAACCGGGGTGATCAGGCTCAAACAAATGGCAGAGGACAATGTATTAAAGTTCCCTATTATCGCAGTTAATGATTCCTTAACCAAACATCTTTTTGACAATCGCTATGGAACTGGTCAGTCAACAATTGATGGCATTTTGAGGGCAACAAATATATTGGTCAGTGGGTGCAATTTTGTGGTTGCAGGATATGGCTGGTGCGGACGGGGTCTGGCAATGAGGGCGAAAGGATTTGGTGCAAATGTAATCATTACCGAAGTTAACCCGGTAAAGGCACTTGAAGCAAGAATGGATGGTTATCAGGTTATGACCATGCTTGAAGCAGCAAAAATCGGTGATGTTTTCATAACGGTAACAGGCGACATCAATGTCATAAGAAAAGAACATATGTTGAGAATGAAAAACGGAGCGATAATCGGCAATTCAGGCCATTTTGATGTGGAAATTGACAAAAATGGTTTGAAAAGAATTACCAGGAAAAAAAGATTGATCAGAAATTTCTGTGAAGAATATGTATTGAAAAACAACAGAAAGATCTATCTTCTCGCTGAAGGCAGACTCGTAAATCTTGCCGCGGCAGAAGGTCATCCTGCAATGGTAATGGATATGTCCTTTGCTAATCAGGCACTGGCTGTAGAATACATTTTGAATAATCCGAGATTAAAGAATAAAGTCTATTCTTTACCATCAGAAATTGACCAGGAAATTGCCCATTTGAAATTGAAATCCATGGGCATAAAAATTGATAAATTGACCCCTGAACAGAAACGCTACCTTGCCTCCTGGGAAATGGGCACATAGAAAAACAATAAGACAATTTTACATTTCAGAACATGCCTTGACTTTGGCAGAGTTCTAAATATAATTTTCTTGAGGAGGTGGCAATGGAAAGAAGAAGGTTTCTGAAAATTTTAATGGCTGGTGGTATTGGTGCGTTAATTGATAGACCACTAAGCAGTCCTTTGAATGCGCTTTTTTCAGGACCAAGATACCTACCCGCACCACAGATAAATACTTTCTCTTCAGAAATTGTCCTCAACAGCAGGCGTTCTTATCACAGTGGTTACACAAGCAGTCTCTCTGACCAGATCCTTGCCAATGTTCTGTGGGCTGCATCACGTGCACCGCTGATTGGTGCAAATCGCATTATCTATGTTGCACGCGCTGATAATGTTTATCGGTATGACCCAAATGTGCACGATATCATCCTTCACACATCTGGCAATCACAAGTCAGAATCAAATGCTGCATTTGAAGTAGGCATTGCCAGTGACATTGCTGAAGATGCTGGCACTTCAATCCAGTATGCACTTCTTGCTGCAATATCATTCTGGAATACGACGACCAATCAGCCTGCCTGCATTCCAAAGGAAAGCGCAACGACAAATGCAAATAGCACCTGGAATCCTGCTCTGACAGTCCAGATGGTTGATGTCTTTGGGTTGATGAGTTCGGTCAGTGGTATTACATCTCAATGTGTTGCAGTCTCATCAAATGGTTCTCTACCCAACCCTAATACAGATGGAACAGTCATTTTGGAAAATGCCCTCGGCAATTTAAGATATGGCAGTCTATTTGCGGATACTGAACTCAGCCTTGAACAACTTTCCCAGCTTGCCTGGGCATCCTACGGCAATACACCACACACTACCTCAAACAGTCGTGCTGGTATTACTGCCCCTTCAGCCGTGGCAAACTACTATCTCACTGGCAAGATCTATATTGTCCGCTCGGTCGGTGTGGAAAGGTACCATATCAGACTTCCCTCAGGAAGTGTAAGTTCTCGCGACCACCGCATTGAAAGGGTAACTGATGGTGACAGAAGACCACAATTGAGAAGTGCGATTTCCCGTCTTCCCCAGACCGCACCCAATTATTTTGTCTATTGTGCCACAACCGCAAGCAGATATCAACTACTTGAGGCAGGATTCGCTGGCGCCAGCGCACTTTTGCAGGCAACCTGCATAGACCTCCAAGGATATTTTACCGCAAACTTTTCTTCAAGTGAAAGAACTGCAATCATCAATGCCCTGGGCATTCCGACAACTGACCTGCCACTTTTCATCTTTTCTGCTGGTCAGGAATTTGTGGGAATGCAGGAAGAGAAAAATGACAAAGTCGGAATAATTGCCATTTCTCCAAATCCATTCAGGGAAAAGACAACCATCAGTTACACAGTGGAGCACGCAGACAGAGTCAATCTTTCAATCTATGACTCCGCAGGAAATCTTGTCTTGGTGTTGATTGATAAGAAGCAGACAAGAGGAATATATAGAGTTGTTTGGAATGGTTCAAACAAGAATGGCAAGAACCTTCCTAATGGAACCTACCTTGCAATACTGAAAGTTGGAGGCTGTAGGTATCAAGAGAAATTTGTGAAATTCTAATTGGCATATTGATTTTTTGTAATATTTGGTTAGAATAAACAAAAGGAGACAAAATGCGGAAAATAATCTTTATTATTTGCGTTGGGCTTTTTTTATGCCCCTTGATTCTGTTTGGTGGAATTGAGTGGCAAGCACAAACTACCACAAAGACAAAAGACCAGGAATCAAAGGTGATTATCCATGGCTATGCACAGAAAGGTATGGTGCGCGAAGAATATGTAGATGTTTCAGACGGGAAGAATCAATTGACGAAAAAGGGTATGTACTGGTTATATTACCCGGATAAGAACGATATCTATATTGTTGACCCTGAAGAAAAGGCATATTTTGTTATGAATGTAGATTCTATAGCCAAGTTGACCGGTGCCCTGAGCAAGTTTGTGAAGTTCACCATTTCCAATCCAAAGATTGAAGTAAAAAAATTGGATTCAGAAAATATTCTTGGTGAGGATTGTCAGCATATTCAGATGAACACTTCCTATGACATGGAAACAAAGATAATGATTATGAAAGTGAAGACCCATACTGAAGAATCAAAAGAAATCTGGGCTACTTCAATGCATCTGGAAGATATTTCCCTGAACTTCTCAAAGAAATCATTTTCTTCAGGCATTGCTGACCTTGATTCAATGATCCGTAAGGAAATGGAAGCATACGAAGGCGTAGGTTTCATTCTTAAATCAATCACAACAAACAAGACCTCAGATGCAAAAGGCAAAGTTACCTCAGAAAGCGTAACAGAAATGGTCATAGAAAAACTGGAAACAAAAGACCTGAATGCAGATCTCTTCACAGTTCCTTCTGATTATAAACAGATAGAGTTCAATCTGAAAATGGAGAGTGAAGATTAGGTAGATTACGAATAATATTGACTTATCACTATTTCAGGATATAATCAAACAAGTGGAGTTTCTATGAAAAGAATGGCTTTTCTTTTTATTATACCCCTAATTTTTGTTGCCGCACAGGATGTAACACCAGTGAGATCGTACTTTGGTCTGATCGCGGGCTTGAATTACAGCAATTATGACCCTAAAGATAACGCTGGTAACCTTTCAGGCATGGGTTTTCAGATTGGCCTGGGAATGGGTATAGAAATAGGCAGTGCAATTGGAATACAGATAGCACCAATGTTCAGAACAACCTCGTTTAACAGACCCATCTTAGGTGTAGATACCGGTGCAAACTTTGACAATCTATATTTGCCATTGTCCTTCCAGTTGAAGGCAGGAATGATTCCTGTTATCAGTCCGTATCTGGGTATTGGGATGGCTGGCAACTTTCAATTGAGTGGAACTGCCTATCTTGGCGAGATACGATCAACTATTAACAATCTTGAAAATGATTTGCTCTTCACCTTTTCTCTGGGCACTGACATAAAACTCAAAAAAATGAAAGTATCACCGGAATTTTCCTTCAATTATAATCTGAGCGCTGATGACCCTGATACCCAGAACCGCACAGAAACAAATTATGATTTCCATTTTTCTGTAGGTTTCTTTTATACCCCATAAATGCATGAATATGGCATTGATATTGGTTCGGTAAGTATAAAGATTGCCGAATTTTATGAAGGCACCCTTGTAAACACTGATTGTTTAACACATCAGGGTAGCCCTTATGACCATCTCCTACAAATAATAAGAAAATGTAAAGAACAGAATAGAATTGCTATCACCGGTAATATCCCGAATACAGTTGTTGAAGATTTAGGTATTATGAGGATAAGCGAGGTAAATGCCATTATCAAAGGGTTAACCTATTTTCATTGTAATACAAGGTCAATCATTGAAATTGGCGGTGTAAACTCAAAATTTATCGCAATAGAAAAAGGGCTTAAAGATTTTTCCTCAAATACGCTCTGTGCAGCAGGCGCAGGCATATTTCTTGACCAGCAGGCACAAAGATTATGTATACCAGTGGAAAGATTTGGTGATATTGCCCTGCAGTCAAAAAAGCCTGCAAGAATCGCAGGCAGGTGTTCAGTATTTGCCAAAAGTGATATGATTCATCTTCAACAGATCGGAACTCCAGTAGAAGATTTGATTGCTGGACTGTGCTATGCACTTGCAAGGAATTTCAAGAGTGCCATAATAAAGGGAAGAAAATTTGAATTTCCTGTAGCATTTGTTGGAGGAGTAGCAGGCAACAAAGGGATGGCAAAAGCCCTGAAAGATGTGTTAAATATTGCTGATGAGAATTTCGTTATTCCTGAATACTACAAGACAATAAGTGCAATTGGTGCAGTTCTATGTGCAAGAGAATCAAACTGGCAAATGAAATTCAAAGGTACAGGAAATCTTGAAAAATGGCTCAGACACCCTGAGAAAATGAGTCGTCTGCCACCACTTGATGGCAGAAAAAAATGGCATCCGAATATCCTTGTCAGTCCACCATCAGAAAAAACTCAAGCATATTTGGGTGTAGACATTGGCTCGATTTCCACCAATCTTGTATTGATTGATAAGAAAGGAAAAGTCCTGTGTCGCAGATATTTATGGACACAAGGCAAGCCAATTGATGTAGTAATACAAGGGCTCGCGGAGTTAAAATCAGAAGTTGGTGATAAGGTTGAAATAGTTGGTGTTGGGACCACTGGTTCAGGGCGATACTTAATCGGTGACCTGATTGGTGCAGATTTAATAAAGAATGAAATCTCTGCCCAGGCAAGGGCAGGAATAGAAATTGATCCCGAGGTTGATACAATATTTGAAATCGGTGGACAGGATTCAAAATACATCAGCATTGAAAACAAAACCGTTGTTGATTTTGAAATGAACAAAGTCTGTGCCGCAGGCACTGGCTCGTTTCTTGAAGAACAGACCCAGATTCTTGGTGTTAAACTTGAGGATTTCGGCGACCGGGCGCTGGACGCAAAATCACCAATAAATCTTGGTGAGCGCTGCACCGTATTCATCGGCTCTGAGGTTATCCATCATCAAAACAATCTTGCCGAAAGGGAAAATTTACTTGCCGGACTTGGCTATTCAACCGTTTTTAATTATCTGAATCGCGTTGTAGGAAACAAGAAGATTGGTGACCATATATTGTTCCAGGGTGGTGTAGCAGCAAATAAGGCAGTCATCTCTGCTTTTGAAGAAGTACTGAAGAAAAAAATTACTGTCCCTCCAAACCATGATATAACTGGCGCCATCGGCATTGCCCTGCTTGTCCGGGATGAAGGTATACAAAAAACAAAATTCAAGGGTTTTGATCTGGGTAAGAAACATTGTAGAACTGATTCCTTCACCTGCAAACACTGTAGTAACGAGTGTGAAATAAACAGGATAGTAATCGCAGATGAAAAACCACTATTTTATGGCGGAAGATGCGAGAGATATGAAGAACGAGAGAAAATTGAATCTAACAAACTTCCTGACCTCTTTGAAATACGCAACAAGATATTCTTTCAAACTCAGAATGTTGATGGTATTCCTATTGGTCTGCCTCGTGCTCTGATTTTCTACGAATTATTCCCATTTTTTTATGGATTCTTAATCAGACTCGGCTTCAGTCCAATTCTTTCTGAAGAAACTACCCGCAAAATCGTTGAATCAGGCAGCGGACTGGCAGTTGCTGACACCTGTTTTCCGGTGAAAACAGCTTTAGGACATATCAGTTACCTTGTAAGCAAAGGCATTACTGATTTCTTTATCCCCAGTGTTATAACAATGAAACCAAATAATAAATGTTTCAGCCGAAGTTATGTATGTCCTTATGTGCAGTCATTTCCCTACCAGGTAAGAGCGATCTTTGGCAACAAAATTACAGTCCATTCTCCATTCCTCTATTTTGACCGCAACACAGAAGCCATTCAGAATGCACTTTATGAATTTGCAAGAAAATTTGGCAAGAAAAAAGAGGAAGTTGATGAAGCGATCAGATATGGTACTGAATATCAAAATCTAATCCAGAAAGAGCTATCGGAAATAACACAGGATATTCTTGCACACCACAAGGATAATCAATTCCTTATATGTTCCCGTCCCTACAATGGCTATGACCTTGGATTAAATCTCAAACTTACTCAGAAAATAAGAAACCTGGGTATCCTGCCTGTGCCTTTAGATTTCCTACAACTGGATTTTCAAAATTTAAAAGCAGATTTTCAGAATATGTACTGGCACTACGGACAAAAAATCCTCAGTGCAACAAAGGAAATTATTGATAAAGAAAATGTCTTTCCAGTTTATCTTTCCAATTTTGCCTGTGGTCCTGATTCTTTTTTGATCAGCTTCTTCCGCGAAAAGATAAACGGAAAACCAATGTTGCTTCTGGAACTTGATGAACACTCAGGTGATGCAGGATTTATTACCAGACTTGAGGCATTTGCTGATAGTATTAGAAACATTAAGCACGAAGCAAAACCGGTAAAGATAAATTCAGGTAGCACTCTCAGGAAGGATAGTATAGTATATATTCCTGATATGTGTGACGGTGCTAAAATTCTCTGCAGTGCAATGAGATTTTGTAATATTCAAGCAAAGGTAATGAATCCACCTGACGAAGACTCAATCATGCTGGGAAGGCAATTCACAAGCGGTAGGGAATGCCTGCCTGCGATTATTACTGCCGGGGACATGTTGAAAACGATCAGAAGCGATGATTTTGAAATTACTAATTCATCATTCTTTATGGCTCAGGGGTCTGGACCCTGTAGATTCGGACAATACTACAAATTGCACAGAATAATCCTTGATAAATCAGGATTGAAAGATATACCGATATATGCGCCAAATCAGGGACCCAGTCTTTTTGATGACCTTGGGCCAATGGGTTTAAGATTTCTGTTAATCACCTGGGACGGGATATGTGCAGTTGATGGGCTTGAGGCAAAAATCCGCAGGATAAGACCTTACGAAGTCAATTCTGGTGAAACCAATAGAATTTATACAATGCTCCTGACTGCCTTGTGCGAAAATATAGAAAAAGGAAAGAGCATTATCCCTCTGCTCAGATTTGCCGCAAAGAAGCTGGACAATATCAGAATAGAAAAAATTCCAAAGCCAAAGATCGGAATCGTCGGTGAGATCTACATACGTTCCCAGAAATTTAGCAATGGATTTCTGGAAAGGACACTTGAATCAATGGGTTGCGAAGTTGCATTGCCTTCAATTGGCGAATGGTTTTTTTACACAAACTATACCAGGATAAGAAATTGTCGCTGGTTCAGGCAGTACCGGCGGTCAATTTTCACAAAAATCTTTGACCATTATATGAAATGGCGTCAGAGATATATCTATAGAATTCTTGGGCTTGATTCTGAACTGCCAGTTACTCACACCCTGAATGAAGCAGCAAAATATATTCATTCATCTTTTGAAGGTGAGGCAGTATTGAGCGTCGGAAAGACAATTGAATATATTAGAGAAAATTTTTCCGGTGTAGTAAATGTAATGCCTTTTACCTGCATGCCCGGGAATATCGTTGCAACAATATACGAAGCCATCAAAAATGATCATCCGGAATTTCCTCTGCTCTGTTTATCATTTGATGGCGTAGCAAATACACTGGACGATTTAAGATTGGAAACCTTTGTGCATCAGTCAAAAAATTATATGCACATCAGGAGTGAAAATTTTCAAAGGAGGTAATTTATGAGTGAAGAAAGACGCACTGAATACTATCTCTGTCCTTTTGGTGATACAACTAAACCACGTTTGTGTCCAGCAAAACATGTGAATGCTGGATGGAAATGTCCTCTGGAAAGGGCGGGCGAGTGCTCGCTCTGGAAACTTATTGAAATGCTGGAAAGGGCAAAGGTCGGGTTTTAGGATAGCAAGAAGCCAACACAATTTATGAAATGCCCACAGTGTGGATTTGAAAATCCCGCAACGAATAAATTCTGTGGCGAATGTGGTTTTAATCTCCATTCATATACTTCAATTGAGAGAATAGACTTACTGAAGAAATCAATTCCTGATAGCCTGGTAAAAAAGATCATCAGCACAAAGGATACAGCCATAAAAGAGCGGAGAAATGTTACGGTCGTCTTTACGGATATTTCCGGTTTCACAAGTATGTCTGAAAAACTTGATCCTGAGGAATTGACTGCGCTGATGAATGAGTGTTTCAAAAAGCTCGGGTTGATGGTTTATCGTTACGAAGGAATCATTGATAAATTCATCGGTGACTGCATAATGGCAATATTTGGCGCTCCTGTTTCACATGAAGATGATCCAGAACGTGCTGTGCTTGCAAGCCTTGACATGCAGACTGCGCTTGAAGAAATCAACAAAAAATTCGGGAGCGAATTCAAAAAACTTGAAATTCACACCGGGATAAATACGGGCGAGGTAATCGCCGGTAAGGTTGGGTCAGACCTTCAAATGGAGTACACAGTGATGGGTGATACGGTAAATGTTGCCCAGCGATTAAAAGATATAGCCACTCCAGGGACAATCCTTGTGGGTCCTGAGACTTATCAAAGGACAAAGCATGCATTTGATTTTATACAATTGGAGCCAATCCAATTGAAAGGTAAAGAAGAAGTAGTAGTGCCTTTTGAGGTAGTTGGCAAGAAATGGGGTTCTGAGTATGGAGGTGGCGCATTCCGTTCAACCCTTGTCGGTAGAGAGAATGAGCTGAATAGATTAAAATCAGCTGTTAATGAAATCGCGGAAAGGTCTCGCATATTCCTAATCAAAGGTGAAATCGGTGTCGGAAAGTCGCGGCTCCTTTATGAATTCAAAAGATTCCTCGGGACATCAAAATCAAAACTAACGGTATTTGATGGAAGAGGTATTTCTTATGAAAGTTTGATCCCATATAAGACTTTTGCTACCTGTTTGCATAATTATTTTATTCCTGCTTCATTCCAGGATGATGAAATGAAAAATACTGTTGTGAAAAAATTGAAATCAATTCTCAATAATGAATACAATGAAACTGCACCATATATTCTCAAGTTGATGAATTTAGAACTGGATGAGGAGGAACAGAAAAAGATAGAATATCTTGATGCCCATTCATTGCAACTTCAGATACTGCTTGCTACTGCAACTTTGTTTGAACGAATGTCCAATGAGATTCCAGTTGTGATGATAATCGATGATATCCAGTGGCTCGATTCAGGTTCTCTTGAAATCATAAATTTTCTCCTGCCACTTATAAGAAAAATTAGACTCTTGTTTTGTTTCAGCTATCGCACCGGAGAACTTAGAGAAATAAGAAAATTTCTGAACCTAATTTCCAGCG
>JBDRWH010000050.1:2633-10246 GCA_039802325.1 Caldifarciminota bacterium | reverse complement strand
AGCGAGAAGATCTTTGTTACAAAGAAATTTCCGGGGTGAAGGGTCTTGTTTATGAAACTTTTGAATTGCCTGGCGCATTTAAGGGCGTTATCGGTGGTATCGATGATAATATTTATTACGATGATTTTGCCGTCATCATTGATTTGGGAGGCAATGATACATATCTGGGAAGGTGTGGGGGAGCAATCGGCGAATTGAATACGCCGGTGAGTTTTGTGATAGATATTTCAGGTGATGATGTTTACAGAAATCATAACAAACTCGTCAATCAAGGTGCAGGATTGTTTGGTGCAGGAATATTATGGGATCTATCAGGTAATGATACTTATAAAGGTTTCCATATCAGCCAGGGTGCGGGATTGTTTGGTGTTGGTGTATTGATTGATGAAGATGGTTTTGATAATTATCGAGGTGGATACTTTACACAGGGAGCAGGCAATTTCGGTTCGGGTATTTTGATTGATTGTAAAGAAGATGATATTTATCACTCTTATTCATGGGCACAGGGATTGGGTGGTGTCTGGGGATACGGACTGTTATTTGATAAGGATGGCGATGATTTGTATTATGCAGGTGGAAAGTATCTCCATATGCCTTTGGATCCTGACCAGTACCGTTCATTCGCTCAAGGATTTGGTTTTGGCTGGCGTGATGTGGCATCAGGCGGAATTGGGTTTTTGTATGACTGTGCAGGCAATGATAAATATATAAGTGAGGTCTATGGTCAGGCGACCTCATACTGGTTTGCGCTCGGTATGCTCCTTGATGAGCAGGGAAATGATTTATATTCTGCGGCACAATATTCACAGGGTGCAGGTATACATTTATCAGTTGGTGGTCTTATAGACTTAGAAGGCGATGACCATTATTTTTCAAGGTTCGGTCCTGCTCAGGGTGAAGGTCATGATGTGGCAGTGGGCTGGCTTCTGGACAAAGATGGTGATGATGTATATTACGCTTCAGGTGGGCAGGGGATTGGTTTAACAAATTCAGTGGGAGTATTTGTGGATACAAGGGGTAATGATGATTACTGTTCAAGAGAAGGAATGAGTCAGGGAGGTGCGAATTGGTCAAGGGGAACCGGTGGGATAGGATTATTTATTGACCTTCAGGGAGATGACCGGTATGCAGAAAAAGATAAGGGTAAAAACAATTATGTCTGGACATCCGGCACTTATGCCTTAGGAATGGATCTTGAGGCAGTTGAACCAAAAACAGAGCCCTGGGAAGATACAATTACTACATTTCCTGAACTTGATACAATGCGGAGTGACTCAGCAAAGATGGCAAAACTTTTTTATTATGGTTCTTTGTGGGAAGTCAGGGCTGATATTCCTAAAGCAAGGACTGGCAGAAGGATTTTGATAAATGAATTCAAAGAAAGGGCAGTGGAATATATCTTTCAAAATGAAATGCGGACATTCGATGGTTTGAAACTGCGGGCAATTGAAGAGATTTTCAAGGCATACAAGGATACGTCTGCTTACTATCTGTATCAGGGATTGCATAATGAAAATGATACAATTGTGAGAAATTCCATATATCTTTTTGGACAACTTGAATACACAAAGGCAAAGGATACATTGAGACTGATGCTTGAAAATAAACCAAATGATAAGGTTGCAGGGGTTTTGATTTATACGCTTGGGAGGTTGAAAGATACCCTGGCGATTCCCATATTCAACTTGTACTACAAACACAACAATGAACGGATGCGACTGCGTATTGCTGAGGCATTGCAGAATATTAAAGACACAACAGGATTATCTATTTTGGTAAAACTTCTTACTGATTCGTCTTATATTGTCAAAGTTGCAGCTGTGGAAGGAATGGTGCAGCTCGGAAAATCTGCACTGGATAGGGTAGTAGTGGAATTGAAGACTGCCAAAACCCAACAAGATACTACAATTTTCATAAAAACAATGGGTAAGATTTATGGAAAAATGGATAATAAAGAAAAGACAACGGAGTACAAAAAAGACCTTATTGAAATGGTGCGGAAGTATCTCAAATCTGATTACCCCGCATTGAAAAAAGAAGCAGAGAGATTTATTGACCTTATCGAAGGAAGGGGTTTGCTGGAGCCCGAGGAAATATTTCTATTTCCAGATAATGTTTTAGATTGATTTTTCTTCGATTTTATAATATTGATAATTGTGCATATTTAAATATGTGCAATTGTGCATATGTCGATATTTCTTTTCTTGTTAGACCATTATCTTTAGATATTGAATTGGTGGAGATTTGATACTGATTGCTATCCTTGACATTGTCGCGGTTATAAGATATACTCATATATGAAAAAGACCGTTTTTATCTTGTTGGTTCTTTTGTGCATGAAAAGTGTGATTGCTCAAAAGTATGAAACAACCTGGCGGTTGTTTTTCAATCCCACTGGTGCGAGCGGAGTTGCGCCCGGACATATTGATTACCGCATAGGTGATGTTGCAGTTATTCATAAGTTTTTTGGTCTTGGAACAAAGGGATTCAGGGTGATACACAACGGTGATTTTTCTTCGGACAGTGTTGCACTTGCTGGATTTATCGCACCTGCTTATATATATTTCGTACCTTTTGCTGCCCACAGAAAATCCCTTGAGATAACACCCTGGGTCACCTATTTGTATGCTGGTTTCAGTGCCTGGGGATTTCAGAATGGTATGCTCATTGATTTTGGCGTGGGTGTGACACATTATTTCTTAAGTTTCCGCATAGGATACAATGCATTGAGAACAGATAGCAGGTTGTTCTTTAATGTGGACGATCCGGGGTTCAATGATTTTCCAATAGACTGGAAAAGTGTTTATCTTTCGCTTGATTTGTTTCCAGGATATTGGTTATCACTGAAGGCAAAGAGGATTGACACAGAGATAATGCATTAATATCTAACATACGGGACTAAAGTCCGTCAAACTTTTCAATATTTATTGATATAACTTGACTTTATTGTTTTTTAGGGTATAGTCATAGATATAAGTTGATATTTTAAAGGAGGTTAAATGGCATACAAAAACATTATTGTTGAAGTTGCAGACAAAATTGCTGTTTTGAAGGTGAATAGGCCCGATGTTCTGAATGCGGTAAACACTGAAACAATACTGGAAATAGAATCAGCAATGAAGGAATTCAACGATAACAAGGAAGTGCGGGTCGTGATAATAACTGGGGAAGGCAAATCTTTTGTTTCTGGTTCAGATATTTCAAGGCTTGCTCAAATGGATTCACTTGCAGCACGAGAATATAGCCAGATAGGGCAGAGGGTTTTATCTTTTATTGAGAATATGGAAAAACCAGTGATTGCAGCAGTGAATGGTTATGCACTCGGTTCTGGGTGTGAGATTGCAATGGCATGTGATATCAGAATTGCATCCGAGAAGGCTAAGTTTGGTCAGCCTGAAGTGAAACTCGGTCTAATTCCTGGACATGCTGGGACCCAGAGGCTTGCTCGGCTTGTTGGTATTGGTAAGGCAAAGGAATTGATATTTACAGGTGATTTGATTGATGCCCAGGAAGCCTACAATATCGGCCTGGTGAATAAGGTTGTTCCTGCTGATAATTTACTTGAAGAGACAAAGAATATTGCAAAGAAAATCATTGAAAATGCAGGTCCAAATGCAGTAAAGATTGCCAAGACTGTTTTGAATCGTGGTATTGATGCAAATCTTCAGACTGCAAATTCTTATGAGACCGAGGCATTCAGTATTCTGTTCTCTACTGAAGAGGCAAAAGAAGGGATGAAGGCGTTTCTTGAAAAGAGAAAGCCGAACTGGTAGAGTGGTTAAATGGTCAGAATGGTTGATAGGGCTTGACAGAAGGATTATTCTGATTATGATATTGTGTTGATTAGTATTGTGAAATGAAAGGAGGTGGTGTAGCAACGACCCTGTAATTTGTCAGATTTTTTGAAAATGTAGTGGCAGAGTTTACTCTGTAAAAATGAAAAAAAGGAGGTTTTATGAAATGGTTAAGTCTTTGCTTTTGTATTAGTATTCCGTTTGTTTTTGCAGGGCACCTAAAAGTGGTTCCTGCGGAGAATCTGCAGATAAGTGTGGAGCAGATACAGCCGATTGAATTGAATGAAGAACTTGAATGCATCAACACTGGTATTTCTACAACTCCGCCGTGGCAATTGTATCGTGACCCACCATGGAGCACTGGTATTCAGATACCGGATGTGTATAACCGAAGTGATTCAATGTTGTCAATGGCTGTGGGACCTGATGGCAGAATCTATGTTGCATATACTGCAATCTGGAATGCAAGTCCTGCACGGGGTGGTTTTGGCCTGGCAAGTTCTACAGACGCTGGTCTGACGTGGGATAATCGCGTTTTCTATTACAACAACACAGCTTTCGGTGAATTTGATCCTGAAATTACGGTTACCAATGATGGAAAAATATGGTTATGGGGAACACTTAATGGTGGTACCTATGTTAACACACCATGCTGGTTGCGTTCGTCTGCAACCTGTTATAATAATCCTGATAGTTTGAGAGGTTTCTTATTATTCAATATTCCTTACAGATTTTATGGCGAATGCGTGTCATGGGGTAATGGCAATGAATTAGTTTTTATGCAATATACTGTTGACCGAACCGGAAGTAATGACAGTGTGTTCTGCGTCTTTTCGTACGACAGTACGAACTGGTGGGTTTTTACTTTCCGCCCGCCTGGAGGAAATCCCGGGATGACCTCAATTGGTCTTGATGTTTCAGGAACCGATACGATTCTTGTCCATGGTATTGAATATTTTGATGCAACTGGAAACGACTGGGATGTTGTATTTTATCTTGATACGCTAAATGGTTCAGGCAACTTCTATGGTTGGGCTACTGCCAATACACTTAATGACCGGTATCCATCAGTATATTGTACTCAGGGTTACGCTTATATCGCAATTCAATCAGATGTGGGTAGTGGGAATAATGATATACTTTTCAATTACTCTACTGACTATGGTGCAACCTGGAATGGAGCACTTATTGACATAACAAATGATGCAATAAACGAAACATATCCAAGGCTACATGGATTTTCAACCACGATCGGTTGCAACTACATTTATGATGCCAATACTGTCAGACATAACTATTCTGTGTGGAACGGACAGGATGGAACCTGGCAACCAACTCCTGAAATAGTTACTGATAACGTCTCTGCTCGCAGTTCTTATCATGCAACTGCTCTTTTGTGGACACCTGCTTATTTCCATTCAGTCTGGGAAGACACAAGAAATCAAGGAACTGATGGCATTGAGATATATGCGTCAAGAAGAACTGCACCGATTGGTGTTAGCGAATCCAATGTTCATAGATTCGGCAAGTTACGCTTATATCCCAATCCATTCAAAGACAAAGTGACAATTGGATTGAGTGGCGGATTTGTAGGCAAAACTCTGGCATTGAGTGTTTATGATCTGACTGGAAAACTTATCGCTAACAATTCCTTTGTTGCAAACAATTCTTCAATTGTCTGGAATGCAACTGATAATTATGGAAGGAAATTGCCCGCAGGTATCTACGTCTTGAGAATAGACGATGGAAATCGGATTGTGACCCAGAAGGCGGTAATGTTAGAATAGTCACAGAACAGAACAAGTAACCCCCTCTACTTCCCCTGGAAGATAGAGGGGGTTTTTCATTATTCTTCCATTATTATAAAAGGCTTACGCCTTAACCCCGATCAACAGCGACAAAATCTTAATCCCATTCTTAAGTTTTTACTTCCCACTTTTGACTTCCTACCTATTCGCTTATAATTATTGTTGACATTTAATAAATTTTTGTTATAATCTTTAAAATTTTTTATGGGGCAGTAGCTCAGTTGGGAGAGCGTCTCGTTCGCAGCGAGAAGGTCGCCAGTTCGACTCTGGTCTGCTCCAGATAGGAAAAGAAAATGATAATACCTAAAAGGGTTTTTTTAACAAAGGGTGTCGGAAGACACAAAGAGAAACTGGCGAGTTTTGAGTCGGCGTTAAGGGATGCAGGAATTGCACCATTCAATATCGTGCGCGTTTCAAGCATACTACCTCCGGGTGCAAAACTTGTTTCAAAGGCAAAAGGCTTGCAATATTTGTCTCCTGGAGAAATTGTCTATATAGTCGTTTCAGAGTGTAGCACAAATGAACCGCACAGATTAATTGCCGCGAGTATTGGCGTTGCTATTCCTGCAGACCGTAATCAGTACGGTTATCTTTCAGAATATCATTCTTATGGTGAGACCGAACCAAAAGCAGGGGATAAAGCAGAAGACCTCGCAGCACAGATGCTTGCTACAACTTTGGGTGTGCCGTTTGACCCGGATACAAGTTATGATGAGAGAAAAGAACTTTGGAAGATTTCAACGAAAATTGTTAAGACAATGAATATTACCCAGACCGCAATCGGTGACAAGTACGGGCTCTGGACAACAGTAATTGCAGCAGCGGTATTGGTGCCATAAATCCGTAGTAGAAGACAAAAATGCTCCTGTTGTTTCTGATCAATTTCACACTACCTGGTATTCTAAATGAAGGCGACCGAATATTTTATTATGATGCCCGTTCTCTGGGGTTGGGCGGAAATGTTACAGTTCTTGAAAATAGTATTAACCCGGCAAGTTGTGGTTTGAGTGAAAAAATTCAGTTGATTGTTAGCGGTTTTGTTTTTTCGGGAACCGAGAAGCGTGGATTAAGGGTTTATGATTCATACGGAAACAATACTGGCATTTCCACAATTTCAGTAAATCGCACAACTGAACCTGATTTTATGCCTGCGTGTTTTGTAATGCCTGTTCGGTCTCTCAGATTCGGATTGAAATATTACCGCATTCAGGATTTCAACTACCTGTATCATTATGATTATCGTGATGATTTTTACCAGATCATTAAGACTGTGGACAACAGATATTATGGCTCACTCAATGCAATCGCACCTTTTTTGGGTATCAGTTATAAGGGTATAAGTATCGGTGTTGAACAGGCTTTCATCTATGGTGCGATTACAAAAGAATTAAAGACTCTGTTTCCTGAAGGAGAAGATTCTGTAACAAGTATCTCGTGGAATTCATCCGGTGACAATACAAAAATCGGTCTTATGTTTGCACCATCAATCAATTTTGCATTTGGTTATTACTATCGCCATAAATTTGCTGTTTCGGATGGTCTTGGTTCGTTAGATTATCCTGTGTCACACAATTTTGGAATTTTTTACCAGCCTCCCCATCGTGTGCCAACAAAGTTTGTAGCAGAGGTAGATTATGAACTCTGGAATGAGCCCATTTTTGTTTACAAATTTGGTGTTGAACACAGAATTTTATACAACTATTTCCTAAGGTATGGTTTTTGTATATTTCCTGATTGTAATGAACCAGCAATCTGGACAACAAACCTCACGCTTGGCTTTGGTGGTCAAGTAAGGAACTATTTTTTTGATGTCGGATTTGCCTATGGAAAAAGGGATTATGAGAATACAGATTTTGGAGGATTGGATCTGGACAAAAAGTATATCTTTGATGAAACACAGAACCATTTTATTTTTTCTTTTGGCTTTAAAATATAATGCTAATTTTTTGGGTATATTGTTTTTTAGCAACTGCGGTTCCTGAACATATCTATATTCTCTATACCAATGATA
>JBDRWH010000050.1:0-2623 GCA_039802325.1 Caldifarciminota bacterium | reverse complement strand
CTACCCAGCACTGCGTGGTGGATGAATCCGTATTTCCCACCACCTATTGGCAATGGTGCTGCGGCTGCCACATTGATCAAACAAAAGAGGGCAGAGGCAGACAGCCTCAGCTATGGGTTCTTGCTCCTTGATACCGGGGACATGTTTATTGGTTCTCCAATCGGGGAATTTTCCAAGGGTAAGGCGGTTGTTGATTATTTTAACTATTGCGGGTATGACCTTCTTTCACCAGGTAATCACGATTATGATATGGGAGTGGATGTATTCAAAGATTTTGTTAAGGAAGTCAGGGCGCAGTTTATATGCAGTAACATAATTTATGAAGATACCGAGAAAAATGTTGAGTATCTAAAGCCATATACAATTGTTGAATATGGTGGGTTAAAGATCGGTGTGTTTGGTTTGCTTACTGAGTATATGAAGGGAATGACTACACCTGAGCGGTTTAAAAATCATTCAGTCCTGCCTGAGATTGAAACTGCGAAGAGGTATGTAGATACGCTCAAGTCAAAGGGCGTTGATTTGATTTTTGCAATGACTGGAATTGGTTTGCGCCATGACAAGCGCCTTGCTGAGAATGTTCCAGGAATTGATGTCATTTTTGGTTCCCACAGTTCCACCGCACTTGAAGAACCGTATGAGGATTCAATCAACCACACAATAATCTGTCAGAACTATAGCCACCTTACGAGTATTGGTGTTCTTGATTTAACAATTGATTCAGAGTCCAAGAAAATAAGAAAATACTATGGTGAATTGGTTGATTTGCTCAGTGATGAAATTGAACTGGATTCAGCACTTCTTGAAATATTACTTAGTTGGGAAAGGACGACCAAAAAGGGTTTTGATGAAGTCATAGGTTATGCAAAGAAAGATTTGAATCGGGCAGGATTTGAAGAATCGCCGATGGGTAACCTGATCACTGATGCAATGCGCGAATATTTCAATGTCGATATTGCAATACATAATTCAGGTGGAATCCGGGCGAATATCAAGAAAGGCGAGATTACTTTTCGTGACTGTTATTATGTTGATGCCTTATCCAATACTGCGGTACTGATGAAAATGACTGGTGAACAAATAATGAGAATGCTTGAAGTGGGAGTAAATGGACATCACGCAATATTTCAAGTTTCCGGTATCAAATTCAAGTATAATTCAAAGAAACCAATAAATGAGAGAATAATAGAAGCGAGACTCAATGACGGCAGTCTGATAAAGAATGATAAGGAATACTTGATTGTCACAAATTCCTTTCTTGCTGGTGGAAGTGGTGATTATGCTGTTTTCAAGGAGGGTAAGGAAATTCAGGAAACATTCACTTATCTTCGCAACATAATTGCTGATTACATAAGAAAACACTCGCCGATAGATCAAGGTATTGAGGGCAGAATCGTTGATGTTGCTCAAAAATAGAATAACAAAAAGGTCTCTTATTCTGACTGTCATCCCTGTGAAAGCAGGAATCCATAGGCCAAATTGATTCAATAAATGGTTTATCTTAACAGCGGAAAATTCATTCTAATAATTTTTCTATTCTGTCTGAATTATGCAGGACAACTTAAAATCGTTACCTACAATCTTCTAAATTTCCCGAATTCAATGGGCTATGAGCGAATGAAATATTTCAGGCAGGTAATGGACTATATAAAACTTGATGTTCTCGTTGTTCAAGAAATGCAGAGTGAATTTGGAATGGAGTTGTTCAGGGATTCGGTCTTGAACTATACGGAGAATAGTTTTTCATCAGCACCATTCAACGACGGACCAGATACTGATAACGCTTTGTTTTACCGTCGTGACAAAGTTGAATACATTGATGCGTTATACATTCCAACCGCTCATCGGGATATTGCGCGATACCACCTGAGGATGAAGGATTCAAAAAAAGATTTTTATATCTTTTCAGTTCATCTTAAGGCGGATCCTGAGTGTGAGCTGATAAGATTTCAGGAATCTACAACATTGCGCAATCACCTTGATTCACTTACTGAAAATGCAGAATATCTTGTAATGGGTGATTTTAATTTTTATTACAATGAAGCGGGTTATTGCAAACTCGTTGACAGCATTGAAACGAGTCCAAGAGGACTGAGAGATATTTTATCACTCTCCGACATCTGGCACGATAACGGAGAGTATACCTATGCACACACTCAGTCAACAAGGAATGAACAACTGTCTGATGGTGGTGCAGGGGGCGGGCTTGATGACCGTTTTGACCTTGCATTATGCTCTCCGACTTTTTTGGATACCGCTGGTTTGTTCCTACCTTCAGAATCCTATATAGTCTTTGGCAATGATGGTAAACATTTTAATAAATCAATAAATAGTGGTACAAATTATGCGGTTCCAAGCGAAGTCGCAAGGGCACTCTATTATGCTTCAGACCATCTGCCTGTGTCAGTGATTATTATGGATGGTTATGTTAGCAGTTCAGAAGTCAAAGAACTTGCAATATATCCAAATCCTATGCGTAATCAGGCATACATAAAATTGCCTCATTTGGATGATTTTCAAAAGGCAAGGGTAATTATCACAAATATTATCGGTCAGCGTGTATATGAGACAGAAAGTATCAATCCTAATCTTGTTTCCATAAGTAATGACAAGTTCAATGTCG
>JBDRWH010000049.1:0-10331 GCA_039802325.1 Caldifarciminota bacterium | reverse complement strand
CTTGAATGTTCAATACGTTCTTTCATTTCCCTTATTGCAAGTTCTGCAGCACAAGCCATACCAACAATACCCGGCACATTCTGGGTCGAAGCCCTCCTTCCCATTTCCTGAGCACCACCATGTATCAAAGGTTCAATCCTTGTTCCCTTTCTTATGTACAAAACACCGATACCTTTAGGACCATAAAATTTGTGTGCTGATAGAGACAATAAATCAATTCCAAGTTTGTTTACGTCGGTATCTACTGCTCCAAATGACTGGACTGCATCAGTGTGTAAATATACACCCTTTTCCCTGCAGATTTTTGAAATTTCTGCTATTGGTTCTATCGTGCCAATTTCGTTATTACCGTGCATAATTGAGACAAGAACCGTCTTATCTGTGATTACCTTTTTGACATCATCAGGATCAACCAAACCATATTTATCAACAGGAAGAAATGTAGTGCTGAAACCGCGGGACTGTAAGAAAACAAATGGTTCAAGAACTGCATGATGTTCAATCTTTGTAGTTATGATATGATTACCTTTATTTGTCATCGCAAAGGCAACGCCCTTTATTGCCATATTATCAGATTCACTGCCACCCGAAGTGAAAACAATCTCATCAGGGCTTGCTCCAAGGGTATCCGCAATTGTCTTTCTTGCTTTTTCAACTGCATCCCTTGCCTCCAGCCCTGAGGTATGAAGGCTTGAAGGATTTGCAAACTTTTCAAAATAATATGGTTTCATCGCATCAAACACATCGGGATGGAGTGGCGTCGTTGCTGCATAATCAAGATATACCCTGCGACTTAACTTATTCATTGATAATTATACCCTAAAAATTTTTTGTGTCAATTATCTGAGGATAGCCTTCTATGCCCTTCAACAATACGTTGTTCAAATGGCGATTCGCGGATAATCTTCAATTCTTGTTTTGCATTCTGGACAATTTCTTCTGCACGGCTATTTTTCCCATAAAGATATTCATAGGCACACGCACCCGCAATCTTTCCCTCCAGCATTGCAGTTGATGCCTCTTCAATTGAAGCAAGGTCACCAGCAACAAATATGTGCGGTCTTGAGGTTTGAAGGTTTTCGTTGTAATAAGGAACATTTCCCCCAAGATCAGGAACATATTTTATCTCACAACCCGCCTGATATAACAATTCGCATAAGGGGGATAGGCCTACCGCAATCAAAATCATATCGCAATCAATCACTTTTTCTTTTCCAGAAACACACTCAAATCTATCATTTACTTCAGTTATCACTGCGGATTCCACACAATCCTTACCTCTTGCCTCAATGACTGTATGCTTTAATAGAATCGGTACTCCTGCCCTTTTTATCTTTGCAGCATGCACAAAATAGCCACCGATCTTTGGCAAAATCTCAATTATTGCAGCAACCTCAACCCCTGCCTGAAGCAATTGATATGGAACAATCAATCCAATATTGCCAGAGCCAACAACCAGTGCCCTTTTCCCGGGCACAACACCATAGACATTCATCATTGTCTGAACTGCACCCGCACCATAAACACCTGGTAAATCAGAATTCTCAAATGCAAGCATATTCTCGCTTGCACCTGTAGCAAAAACATAACTTTTTGCCTTTATCTGCAAAAGTTCATCCTCTTTCAATACGCCTATTGAATCATCATCATAGTATCCAATGACTGTAGCATTAAGCGTTACATCAATACCTAACTTTTCAATGTGCTCGCCCAAAATCTTTGCAATGTCAATACCCCTGACACCACAATAATGCTGTTTGGAACCAAAAAATTTGTGAGTTTGCTTGATCAATTGTCCACCCAGTACCGGGTTATCATCAATTATCAGAACCGATGCACCCAGTTCCTTTGCCACGATCCCTGCATTAAGACCTGCAGGACCACCACCAATAATACAGATATCAACCATAATAAGTGGAAAGTAAAAAGTGGGAAGTCAAGAGCTTAAATAAGGAAAATTTCTTTGTCATTTGAAATTTGTCATTTGGCATTAAAGATGTCCTTTCCCTTTTTGCCTCTTAACACGCATCCCTTGTTTCAAAGGTTCCATACAGACCATCACATTGGGTCTGCCATCAACCTCCATCAAACAGGAAGAACACTTGCCCACTGCACAGAAAAATCCTCTTGGTCTACTATACTTCTCAGAATATCTCAATACCCTGATTCCAGAAGCGTGAAGTGCAGCAGCAATTGGAAGTCCTTCATATCCCTCAAGTTCTTTTCCTTCAAAATAAAACTTGACCTTTCTTCCCCTCTTAAATTCCAATATTGGGTGTTCAGTTATATAACCACTTACATTCATTTGAAATATTCTACCGCATTTTCAAAAATTTTGAATCCATCCCCATTTTTATCAAGTCTCTTTCTGGTATGCAAAGGATGCTGTAAATAAGAGATGTGCCTTTCAGGATGAGGCATCAACCCCAAAATTCTACCAGTCTTATCTGTAATCCCAGCGATATTCATAAATGACCCGTTGGGATTATATGGATAACCTCCAAGTCTTCCTTTTTCATCAACATATTGAAATACAATCTGCTTTTCTATTCTTTTCAATATCTGTTTATTCTTTACTACAAATTTGCCTTCTGCATGGGCAACTGGCAGAGTTATGTTTCTCTTAATGCCCTTTGTGAACACTGAGCGCTCAGGATAGACCTTTAAATCAACCCACCGGTCTTCAAACCTCTCAGAATCATTCGTTATCAAACTTACAGTCTGTTCAACAAAATAACCATCAAAACCTGGCAATATTCCTGCCTTTACCAGAACCTGAAAACCATTGCAAATACCTATAATCAAATTACCCTTTTCAATGAATCTTAGAATCTTTTCTTTTAATTTGTATTTTATCTCATTGGCAAGTATCTTTCCTGCACTGATATCATCACCATAAGTAAAACCACCCGGGAGAACAAGAATATTGTAGTTTAGTAGATTCTTTCTTTTAACCTCATCAATATAAACCCTTTCAGACTCTGCGCCAGCAAGTTCAAATGCATACGCAGTCTCAAGATCACAATTTGTTCCCGCGGCACGAATAATGAGAGCCTTAACTTTCATTCTTTTAAGGAAACATAAATGGTTCTTTTTTCCCGCCTGAATTTTATCTTATCTTCACGCGCAAGCCAGCCAAGTCCCATATAGAATATGTTTATTGACATACCACACCTGCGCTGCAATCTTGTGATGACCATCTCCCCTTCTTCTTTCAGCTTCTTCCATATATTGCCTGCTGCAAAACCAATATCTGTAATCATAACACCTCCCTGTATGTATCAAATACCTAAATATCTAAACAACCTAAATGCCTGAAGAACTCGCCCTTTTTCTGGTCGATAGAACTCTTAACAAGAACACTCACCAACTTCAAAGTGTCGGGTTTCTTATTGCATCGGGCTAATTGTTTCTGCTTCATAATAGAAGAAAATATTGATAAGTTGTGATTTAATTTAGAAATTGACTTGCGTACCGGTTTTTGCAGCATCAAGTTCATATGCGGGAAATTTTGCACGTAACTCCTGAAGATTTCTACTGATAAACTCATCACTGCTTGACGGGTCATGATGGGTAAATATCACTTTCTTAACCATTCCATCTTTCGCAAGTTGCATGACCTGGTTGTATGTAGAATGACCCCAGCCAGTCTTGGACTTATAATTTTCATCTACATATTGGGCATCATGTATCAATAGCTCTGCGCCACTAACAAACTTAACAAATCTTTTGTAAGAAGTTCTTGCATCTGGTGCGTAAAGTTCATTATCTGTTAAGAAAACAGCGGCTTTTCCATTTTCAACAAACTTCAAACCAAGCGTGTAATTCGGATGATTGTTCTGAATAGTATGAATCATCATATCACCAATTTTAAATCTATTCTTAATACTCTTGAAGATAAATTTTGCTGGCAGGTCAGTCAATTTTATTGTTGGAAAAAAGGGAATGTGCATTTGATACGAGAGTGCCTTTTTTGATCCTATTTCATTCTCAGGACCATAGATTTTTATATTAGTATTAGGAAAATATGCTGGACCAAAAAACGGAAAACCCTGGATATGATCCCAGTGATAATGCGTGAAGATCAAGTGAAGATCAAATTTCTTATTTTGAATTAGATAGATACCAAGTTCTCTTATTCCACTGCCTGCATCTACAATGATAGATTCACCAGAATTTGTCTCAACATAAAGGCAGGTAGTGTTTCCTCCATATTGTATTGTTGAATTACCTGACACAGGAATTGATCCACGAGTTCCATAGAATTTTATAAGCATTTAATCCTTGTCCTTTGTCTTCTGCCCCATACGGCAATTACCCTCAAAAAATACCCCTGACTGGATAATCAACCCTTTGCATATAATATCACCATACATCTGGGCACCACTCTGGAATTCAAGAAGTTCTTCAGCCTGAATATTACCTTCTATTTTGCCCCCAACTACCGCAGATTTACAATTGACCGTGCCTTTAATAGCACCTGTATTCCCACAAAATAGATTATCCTTAACCACTACATTGCCTTCAACAGTCCCATCAATCTTTATTGAACCATTTATCTTAATATCCCCATTCACTGCCGTGCTCCTGCCAATAACAGTATCAATCTTACCTTCCTTTTCCATTAAACTCCTTTCTTAAAAGAGAATTATATATAAAAATAAATGGAAGTCAACAATTAAATTAACGGATATCTATCTGCAAAATAGTACTATGTTTTCAACTTCCACTATTGACAAAAACCATGATTTAAATACAATATATATGCAGAATTCAGCTGTGCGGATATTCGCACAGAATTTCACAACTATCTGCAAGAAAGGAGGCGTCTCTACTACGATTAGATGATATGGACTTAAGTCAGAAAAGTTGACAGAAATAACAAGGGGGTTTAAGTGAAAAAAATAATGATGTTACTATTAGTTGTTTTGGCCATTCCGGTGTTTGCCTTGATAAGCCCTGATTTGAAGAATGTGTCTGCCAGGGTACAATCATCAGATTTGATTCCGATTGACATTGTATTCAAGAAGCAAATGGACCACAATGACTTATCCAGGGCAGTTGAGCATTTGCCAAAACCTGAAAAAAGGGCAATGGTTGCCGAAATCCTGCGCAGTTATTCGTTGGAGAACCAGAAACCTGTTCTTGAATATCTGAAGAGAATGGAGAAACAGAATAAGGTCAAGAATATTACATCAATCTGGGTTGTAAATGCAATCTACTGTGAAGCGACAAAAGAAGTAATTGCTGAGCTTGATAAAAACCGAGAAATCTTTTATATTGATTACGACCTGAAACCTATTCAAATAGAAAAACCAGAACAGTTTTCCGCACCTGCAGATAAGACTTCAAAAGACAGAGAAATCGCCTGGGGTGTTAGCAAAATTAACGCACCTGCGGTGTGGGCACTTGGTTATACAGGCCAGGGTATTGTTGTTGGCATTATTGATACCGGGGTTAATTACAACCATGTCGACCTTGCTGACCATATCTGGACTGACCCGAATTATCCTAACCATGGCTGGAATTTTGAATTGAATAACAACGACCCGATGGATGTTCAGGGACATGGCACCCATTGTGCAGGGTCAGTTTCGTCAGATGGAACCGCAGGTTCGCAGTGCGGTGTTGCGCCTGATGCCCAGATGCTTTGCTGTCGTGTAAGAACAGTAGCAGATACAACTGCTGAAAATCAAGTATGGCAGGCAATGCAGTTTGTTGTGTCACCACCGCTTTCACCAACCCATGGTGGTGATTTGATTACCATGTCTTTGGGCTGGGTTTATGCTTGGTATCCTCGGGTTGCTGTCTGGCGTACTGCCTGCAACAATGTCGGTGCTGCGGGAATTGTAATGATTGTTGCAGCGGGTAACGAGCGTGGTTATACCCCTCCGTATGCCTTGAGATGTCCGGGCAGTGTTCCTTCACCATGGCGCCATCCCCAGAATGGAGCAACAGGTGCCCAGTCAAATGTAATAAGTATTGGTGCAACTGATATCAATGATGCTATTGCTTCATTCTCATCTCCTGGACCAGTTACATGGGATACAGTAACCGGATACAATGACTATGCCTACCCACCAGGATTGACCAAGCCTGATGTTTCAGCACCTGGTGTGAATATCAAATCCTGTGCATACAATAACAATAATGGTTACGCTGACGGCTGGAGCGGAACTTCCATGGCAACACCCCATACTGCAGGAACAGTAGCACTTATGCTGCAGAAAAATCCATATTTGACCAGAGCTGAGATTGATAGTATCCTGCAAATGACTGCAGTTGACCTGGGTACTGCTGGAAAAGACAATGATTTTGGCGCAGGCAGAATTGACGCCTTGGCAGCAGTAAATGCCACGCCATTTCCTGGAGCACCATTTACTCCTACTATCATTGCGCCATTCAATTATGCAAAATATTCGACACTAAATCCTGTATTCAAACTCACAACTACCGACCCACAGAATGATATGGTAAAATACAGAATCTACTGGTCAACTGATACCGCATTTACAAATCAGGATAGTATAACCACCGGGCTCTATGCAAGTGGTGCAATAGCCATCTATACATTACCTGTGTCATTAACTAACAACACAACCTACTGGTGGAGAGTTCGTGCTGCTGATTCAACAACTGGTGGTACATGGTCTGCGCCCACAGCACGAAGATCATTTACGATAAAAACCGACATACCATCTGGTACCTGCTCTTGGTTCCAGACTACCTATGCGCAATTTGTGGGTTGCACATTCAATGGTACACAGGTTCAGGGTGATAGTGTAGTATTAGTTCCAACGGTTTACGCAGAAGATACATTGCTGTTTGCTAATTTTGAATCAGGAATGCCTGCGGGCTGGACATGGGTTGATGGAAACAATGACGGAATTAGATGGACTACCGGCACAACTTCTGATATAGGCAGTTATGCACCGCCTAATTACGGCACTGCCTACGCCTATTATTCGGATGACGATGCAGGAAGCGGAGTGATAAACTATAATGAAGAATTGATCTCCCCACGCGTTCGTGTACCAACCACAGCAACGAGTTTAAGAATCAGATATGGTTATGGCATCCAGGTTTATCAAACCGGTGAGAAACTGCGCGTTAAATTTCGCAAAAGAGCTGGTGGTTCCTGGACTGCCTGGACCAATATTGCGGAATACACGACAAGTGCTAATGGAACCGCTGATATTGACTTGACATCTCAATTACCCTGCGATTCAGTGCAGTTTGAATGGTTCTATAGCGATAGCACAGCATCATCACACTGGGGATGGGCATGTGCAACTGACAATGTGCTATTGTACTATTCGTATACCTACCAGAACAATACTGGAGTCTTATATGGATCGCCAGTGATTTATTCTGATTTGTCCAAGACCTATGCACGGCCTCGTTGGGGTGATATTGTCTGGCGTAAGGCAACTGCTGGCGATTCCATTGGAATTCAGGTTGAATATTATACAGGTTCTGTCTGGCAATTAGTGCCAAACTCCATAATCCCCGGCAATTCAACAGGTAAATTCACAACGCTATCAGTGGATACAGTCAAGTTGAACTTAATGACCGATACAGTAACCTATAATACCATTAGACCCAAGGCGTTGTTCTACAGAATGACAAAATCACCAAATAACCCTGCTCTATTAGACTGGGAAGTTGGTAATCTGACAAGTTATGTAGGCATTGCAGATGCCGGCTTTGAAACATATTCCCCAATGCTAATGGTTAATCCTAATCCATTCAGAAATAAACTGGACATCAGATACATGATACATGATACTGGATTGAAAAATCAGAAAATAACTCTGGTAATTTATGATGTTTCGGGTAGAATGGTAAAGTCATTCAATCTCGAATCCAGTATCAAGAATCAAGCATCAAGTATTGTTTGGTTTGGTGATGATGATGTGGGTCGTAAGGTTCCTGCAGGTGTTTATTTTATACAGCTGGAATCAGACAACTTAAGGAAAACTGAGAAGGCGATTCTGCTCAGATAGAGAAATCTAATTGCACAACAAAAAGGGTAGAGGGTGGTAATCTTGGCATTACTCCTTTCTACCCTTTTATTTTTCTGCTAATTCCGGTCTTACATACTCATTTTTTTTCAGTTTGCCTGCCCCCAAGATCCAGCATCTTGGGTCTGTTGGAATTCTGTTCACCATAATTTGAAAATGCAAGTTTGAACCAGTACACATCCCGGTCTTGCCCATTTCACCAATAACCTGTCCTTTTACAACTGTATCTCCCTCAGCAACCTCTATCTTATTCAGGTGTATGTAGACAGTATGAATTCCCTGACCATGGGCGATAACCACACTATTTCCATGTCCCTCAAGTTCTTTAGCCATTACTACAATACCGTTATTTGCAGCAACAACCTCTGTTCCGATTGCATTGGCAATATCAATTGCCTTGTGCGACCATTTATCAAGTCCATTATTATAACGTCTTGCCATGCCATACATTGATGTGATTGAACCTGCACAGGGCCAGATAAAATCCCCATTGCATAAAAGGGTATCAGAGGTCTTGTTATAAGCCTTGGCAAAAAACCGACTTTCAAATTTCATCATTTCTAAGGTTTCTTCAGTAAGGACATGGATATCAAGTTCTGCTGTATCCTGTTCTGCAAAATCTCCAGAAATTACTTTAAAAGGAAGTTTCAGGCTCTTCTTCGCTTCGTTCTCCTCATATTTTAAGGTCATAAAATACCTACCTGTATCTGCATCCATTGGAACTGCAAGGATGGTACGGTAGATATTCTTTCCTGCAGGATATAGTTTATATGTTTTATACAAAAATTTTATTTCAGGGTTCACAATAGGCAGGATTGTAGTTACATTGAGTGTTGCAATCTCTCCTTGCTTGTATATTTTCTTATCAAGGGCAATACTTTGAAAAAGTCCATTGATTAGACTATCTGAAGGCGGAGGATTAGAGGATATTTTTTCGGTTATCATTTCTTTCTTATTGCCTAATCCCCTCACTGGCACCATATTTTCTTTCTGCAACGGTTGATTTTGAATATTAAAATGAATGATAGAAGGCTCCGCAAGTTGAGGAAATAGACCCGGCACAAGATCAATCATTCTATCAATCGGCGCTATTCTTTTTTGTAAATCAATTGTCCTGTCAAAGAAGTTTAAGTTTCTAGTATCCTTCTTACTAACATCGCTTGTTTCTTCTCCTGGACAAAATTGATAAGTCAATACACACAATATAATAACTATAACCAATTTATGAAATACCTTCATCTTATACATAATTGTACTTGGAAATTTCCCAATGTCAAGAAGTAATTTTACTGCCTATTCCCTTCTAACATCCTTTGCACAACGGAATCCATAATATCGGTCCTGAACAAATGGCTTCAAACCCATTCTTGAAGAGCATTTTAAATGTCTTGGATTGATACTCAACCAGGAGCCTCCACGCAAAACCCTTGTAT
Source organism: Caldifarciminota bacterium (assembly GCA_039802325.1). Classification (GTDB taxonomy): domain Bacteria; phylum Hydrothermota; class Tepidihabitantia; order SM23-42; family JAOAFX01; genus JAOAFX01. Next base: position 874 of record JBDRWH010000049.1, on the reverse strand, counting down.
ATCCTGAATCTGGACCGGTTGGATTTTTATCCGGACTTAATCTATAGAAGGTAGTATCATAAAAATCAGCGCACCATTCCCATACATTCCCTGCCATATCATACAAACCAAAGTTATTAGGGGCAAATTTGCCCACGGGAGATGTATACCTAAAACCATCTGCCTCAAAGTTGCCTTCAGGTGCATAGTTACATTTTCTGAATGGCGGTTCATCACCCCAGGGATATTCTTTTTCAACAAGCCCTCCTCTTGCTGCGTATTCCCATTCTGCTTCAGTAGGCAGTCTTTTGCCTGCCCATTTAGCATAACATAAGGCATCAAAATAACTCACGCCAACGACTGGCTGGTTTGGATTGTTCAAACAAGAGTCTTTGATAAACGCGGGTTTTGGATGACCTGTTGCCTTGACAAATTCAAGATACTGACGATTTGTCACCTCATACTTATCAAGATAGAATGTGTCTATCCAGACTTTATGTTTTGGACTTTCACCGATTGAATCAGAGCCCATTATGAAATATCCACCCGGTATCAATACCATACCTGTTGGTGGGGGCATTATTTTTTTTATTACCTTATCTTCTGTCTTTGGCTTGCTACTACACATAATAATCAACGACACAAGGCAGAATGTATAAGAAAATTTGGCTAAAAACTTCATACTCACAAATAATATTCAAATTACATGCCAAGTCAAGAACCTATATCATCAAAAAATTTTCTTGACATTTTTGAGATTTTATATATGATTTTTCTACAATGCACAGAGACCCAGTTTTTGATAGAATGCTTGAAAAAGACCCGCGGTACAGGATAGAAGCATATATATTTGTTCTGGAAGCATTAAACTATGCACGGGAGAAATTCAATGGTC
>JBDRWH010000048.1:0-10394 GCA_039802325.1 Caldifarciminota bacterium | reverse complement strand
CTTCGGCGAATCACAATGGTTAGAAAAGACCACAGTTTTGCCAGCAACCTTAAAATTATCAAACATCTTCGGAAAACGGATATTGGTTATATCAAGTATGAATACACGTGAATCAGCTTTCTTGCACTTAATGGTATAATCTCCCGGAATCTTCAAATATGCATGAAATGGATATGTTAAATCAGTCATACGCTGATACTCAAGATCAAGGCAGTTGAGATACATTGTAAGTTTTGCGTTTGTGCCTTGCGGCCTTCGTATCTGGAATTCAAAGGTTGAAGTGTCACCAATCAATGTACCATTTCCAGTTAGTCTTACTGCTGGCAAAGACATTGCCTGAGGCAACACAGTGGTATCATCATAAAAAATGTTCCCATTCAATCCAAATCTAACCCAGAAAGGTTGTGGATTCGGTGACATTGATACGAAGATTGATGTAACAAAGGTTGCCTCGCCGAGGGAAAATTGATGCGTTACAGGCAGCCGTACCATTGTACTCTCTGCTTCACCAAGAGACATATCCTGCCAGTACCAGTTAATACCGGATCGTGTGGGATTGTACAAATCCTGTTCAAGATGTAGAATCTCTGTTATGATAGTGTCGGGGTTTGAATTATTCCAGGTTGCATCTATTCGTTCCATTCTCTTACCATAACTCCCACCAAATGTAAGCCAGTAGACATTTTTTAATGCATAACCATTCTCAAACCATTCCAGGGTTGTATCATAAATGAAATGACTGGCTGGAAAACCATAGAAAACTATGTAGTCTTGTTTGTCAAAATTATGATCATCCTCGCCTTCCACATAGATCGGAATCTCTGTAAGTGAATCAGGAAATTCCTGAAGTACATTTTTTGGCAAAAGGTCAAAGGCTGCGTTGTATATCTTTAAGGTTTTAGGGTCAAATTGCCTTGGGTCAATACTTGCTCTTTTTAACTCATCATAGGTAATGCGGTATATACCTTCCTGACCAACTTCAATCTTAAACCATGCCCCAGTTGAGAATGGATTTTTAATTGATTGCTGTTGTATTTCCCGACGCCAGTTCTTGCATTGTTCATAATTCATAATAGTGTGTTGATATATAGACTCAAAGGAATTATCAACTGAAGGTGCAACCCTGGGCGTTCCTGTAAAATTGACCATTATTTTCAAAACCCGTGAAATCAAGAGTTCCTTCTTTACAGGATTATAGCGGATTGGATTCAATCTCAAACTCACAACATTGATATCGCGAAAATACCCCGGTTCACTGACCCCCACAATCTGTGCGGGATAATACTGGTCCTGCGAATAGATCTCACTTAAAGGCTCCCTTTCTTCAGGAAAAGGCGCTTCATATATCGCAAGTGGAGTGACTGGAGGTATATCTATATTGCTCAATTTCTCCACTTGATTTTCAACCACTCTTACATCAACATTGCCATTCTGCGGAATGCCAATGATTAGACTCAGTGAAGGAATGTCAGGCTCACCTGATTTAGCAAAAGAAGTTGCCCCTGAGAATATCCGGCTTTCTGCATCTATTTCATATCCTGTGAAAGTAATTTGAATACCCTTATCACCCAGTGTCTGAAAATTGAGAGCACTAATGAGTGTGGCGAATACTAAAGTCAGCACAGTTCACTCACTCCATTTTTCTTGCTTCGTCAATAAGCATTATCGGAATGTCATCTTTTATCTGGTACGCTAACCTGCACTTATTACAGATTAATTCCTGTTTATCCTGCTTATATTCCAAATCCCCTTTGCATTTAGGACAAACAAGGATTTCTAAGAGTTCTCTCTTGAGCATAGAGCCTCCTGCTGCTTTGCAAAAACATATTTTTCTTTCAAAGAGTCAAAACCAAGGCCTAAAAAACCAAAACCATAGGCACATAGGAAAGGAACGATGACATACTGGGCATTAAACAGCGAATAGAAAACAGTATATATAATGTAACATCCGAAAAAGATTTCAACAAAAGAAATCAGAGATTTTGGTTCAGAGAAATATGAGCGACGAAAACCACCGGATTTTGGCGTCCTTGTAAATACAATATTTCTGTTGAACAACGCTTCTATCATTGCCCTGGTGTTAGAAATAGAAAGTCCCATACTGTAGGCAATTACCCCTGGTATATACATAATTTTCTTTTTGTAGTCGGCGTAACTTAATTTCTGTGAAAAAAGATATAGCAACGGATAACCGAATGCGCCAACAGTAAAGAAAGATGCAAAAACATAGTAGCTATCTGAAACCATACCTTCAACCTTGTAATAAATTACAGGAAAAGACAATAAACCGAGCAGAAGCATCGCTACGAAGTTTATGTGGCAGGTGAGATGGACAAAAGATTCATATTTGGCAAGTGGTTCAAGGTCGCTTTTAATTACATCTACAAGCAATTTACGCGCAACCTGTAATGTACCTTTTGCCCAGCGATTCTGCTGTAAACGGAAACTATCAGCATTATTGGGCAATTCACCAGGAACAATAACATCCCCGCGATAGATTATGCGCCATCCTTTCAATTGCACCCGATAAGACAGGTCAAGGTCCTCAGCCAGAGTGTCGCTTGACCATCCGCCCGCATCAATAATTGCCGATTTTCGCCATATCCCGCAGGTGCCATTGAAATTGATGAAAAAACCTGCCTTGTTACGCAATTCCTGCTCATTTACAAAATGGTTATCCAGACCGATCGCCTGGCTTCTGGTAAGCAATGATTCATCAGAATTCAGATGCCCCCATCTTGCCTGTACGCCGCCGATATCAGAAAACAGAAATTCTGGTAGCAATTTTTTCAAAAAATTTCTTGGTGGCACAAAGTCCGCATCAAAAACAGCGATAAAATCACCTTTAGCCCTTACCAGTCCATACTGTAATGCACCAGCCTTGTAGCCGGACCGTGTCCCTCTCTTTATGTGCGCAATATCATAGCCCCGGCACTTTTCATTTCTTATGGTTTCATCAATAATGGCGGTGGTCTCATCATCTGAATCATCAAGAATCTGAATCTCAAATCTATCCCTGGGATAGTCAAACATCAGCACACTGTTAATCAAACGACGCACCACATATTTTTCGTTATATACAGGCAATTGAATGGTAACAAAAGGGTATTCTTTCAGATTTTGCGAACTGGCCTTTCTTGATCCGATATCTCCATTTTTCTTCCTGAATTTAAAATGCAAATACAGCAATAAATAGGCATGCAGGGAGTAGAAAAACAGAACCAGCAACACAATAGTATAAATGAACAAGATCAAATTGATCAATCAGACCCCTTGGAAACAGGTGAAATGTCAACTCTGAACAAAGGCTGGCACATACATGCTCTCAATTTCCAAAAATCAAGATAAGGCATATCAGAATATACTATGATTTTATCCATTCTTTTGACTTTGTCAAGAGAGAAGAAAGCTACGATATTACTGTCTACTTCAATTGCAACCTGCTCAGGAAATTCAATTTTTTTCTTTAGTTTTATTAGCATGAATGGTTTAGATAAATGATCTAATCTTATAGTAACATCCATTATAAGATCCTGATTGCATTGCCAGTCATTCAAATAAACACTCGTGTTAGGATTTCTTTTCAAATAAGAAATTCTTACTGCGTCAATCTGCTTCTGGGCAACCCCATAGAGTACGGTTCGACCTGGAGCAAGTAATTCTCTAATATCATCAACATTATAGATCCCCGGCACCTGAAGTATAATTTTTTCATCCTCTTTCTTGAGTTGCCACATCAGATTGAGCAGTTTCAAACGTCTCTTAATCTTCTCTATTGCCTCGGTCTGAGTAACTGTGCTGTCAATCTTGATCTCATACTTCTTTATGTCTACATACGGAGGTTCAATCTTAATACTCTTGTTGTAGTTAGCAAGCGAAACCTGCCAGTAGATGGATGAATCCGGTAATCCAACCCAGATGAATGAAGGCAGATACTGGTGTCTGGAAATCTTTATCCAGGCGACCATTTCACGCCATCTTTCCGGTGCTAAAAAGGGCATGGTTGCGTTGAACTGATAGAGATAATCTGAATCAGCATTTAAAAACTCGAATTTCTCAAAATCAAGAACCCGCTCAATCTGAGCAAGGAAATTAGACTCCTCTCCCCTTACCGATTCTTCCCATTTATTATCTTTTTTTGTCCATTCGCGGTCATTTATGCCGATGTATTCAAAACTTACTATTGTATCACCATAATCCATCAATCCCTTTGTATGCTCTGCCCAGCCATAGATACAATCACCATAAGCGCGAACCGTAACTGTCTTTGTCTTCAACTCGTATCTATAACTGAATGATTTCTGCTGTTCAAAATTGCTTACCCATTTTTTAATGTCCTTTTCCGGTACCGGATAATAAACAAATTTTGGACCACAGGCTGTAATAAGGATAACAATTAAAATGATTTTTAGCCGCACCTTCATAAAGTAGACAATTATAGCAGAAAATTACTAAATATCAAGTGTGCAATTCAAATAATTGCTATCGCACCCGCGAACCATGCTAAACACCCTTTACAATTGCCCAGTTTTTAGATATAATTTAAATTATGAATTTTAGACCTGTTTCACGAGAATTAAACTTTCCTGAGCTTGAGCACAGGATATTAGAATTTTGGAATAAAAACAAGATTTTCGACTTGTACAAGAATAAGAACAAAGGCAGGACAAAATGGTCTTTTCAGGACGGACCTATTACTGCCAACAATCCAATGGGTGTGCATCATGCCTGGGGCAGAACCTACAAAGATATTTTTCAGCGTTATAAAACAATGAAAGGCTTTGAGCAAAGGTACCAGAATGGTTTTGATTGTCAGGGGTTGTGGGTTGAAGTTGAAGTAGAAAAGGAACTCGGTTTTGCCTCAAAAAGAGATATTGAGAAATTTGGTATAGACAAATTTGTCATGAAATGTCAGGAACGCGTTCACAAATATTCAAAGGTTCAAACCGAACAATCCATTCGCCTCGGGATGTGGATGGATTGGGGTGAGTGGAATACAGATCTTAATGACAAAGACTGGTTAAGAAAAAGCCATTCTTACTACACAATGAGTGAAGTTAACAACTATACTATATGGTATTTTCTGAAGAAGTGTTATGACCGAGGCTTGATATATAAAGGAACAGATGTAATGCCCTGGTGTGCAAGATGTGGAACTGCAATAAGTGATATGGAGATTGCAACCGAAGGGTATCAAGAAATGACCCATAAAGCAGTATTTGTAAGATTCCCATTAAGAAATAGAAAAGATGAATACCTGCTGGTCTGGACTACAACACCCTGGACCCTCACCTCAAATACTGGAGTAGCAGTTCATCCTGATTTTGTCTATGTAAAGGTAAGAAACAATGGTGCAATTTATTATCTTGCGAAAAACCTTTTACGAGTGTTACAAGGGAAGTATGATATACTGGCAGAGATGCCAGGAAGAGATTTGCTGAATCTGATTTATGACGGACCATTTGACTATCTGCCCGCCCAGAAGGGTGTGATACATAAAGTAATCCCCTGGCAAGAAATCAGCGAAAATGAAGGAACCGGGCTTGTGCACATCGCTCCTGGATGTGGTAAAGAAGATTTTGCCTTAGGAAAAGAATTCGGCTTAAGCACAATCGCACCCCTTGATGAACTCGGATATTATATTGAAGGCTTTGACTGGCTTACAGATAAGAATGTGGATGAAGTAACCAAAACAATAATTGAAGACTTACAAAAAAGAGGGATATTGTACAATATTGAGGACTATACGCATCGTTATCCGGTGTGCTGGCGGTGTGATAGTGAGTTAATATTCAGATTGGTTGATGAATGGTACATTTCAATGGATACCTTGAGAAGTGAGATTGCTGAAGTGGCAAAAAAAGTTGAAAGATGGATCCCTGAATGGGGATTGGAACGCGAACTGGACTGGCTCAAGAATATGGCTGATTGGTGTATTTCAAAGAAACGATATTGGGGCCTTGCTTTACCTATCTGGGAGTGCAAGTGTGGAAATTTCTTTGTAATTGGCTCAAAAGAAGAATTGAGAAAAGAAGCAGTTTCTGGTTGGAATGAGTTCGAGGGACACACACCGCACCGACCCTGGATCGACAAAATAAAAATCAAATGTAGTAAATGTGGCGAGTTGATGACAAGGATCCCTGATGTCGGGAATCCATGGCTTGATGCCGGGATTGTCCCGTACTCTACACTGAGACCACCTGAAGACATGCACAATCCTGACAATGGTTATCCTTGCGATAAGACTTACTGGCAAAAGTGGTTTCCTGCAGATTTCATCACGGAATGCTTTCCCGGGCAATTCCGGAACTGGTTTTATGCGATTTTGACAATGAGCACAGTATTGGAAAACAAGCCACCATTTAAGGTTCTTCTTGGCCATGCGCTTGTGCGCGATGAACATGGTGAAGAAATGCACAAAAGTAAGGGTAACGCAATATGGTTTGACGATGCCGCAGAAAAAATGGGTGCGGATGTTATGCGCTGGATGTTTGCCAGACATAATCCGATTCAAAACCTTAATTTCGGGTATGGACCAGCAGAAGAAATCAAACGAACTCTGTTAACCTTCTGGAATGTCTATTCTTTCTTTATCACCTATGCCAATATTGATAAATTCAATCCAGCAGGCAAGAAATTTATGAAAGAAAATCTCACAAAACTTGACCGCTGGATTATCTCCCGTACAAACTCGCTGATAAAAAAATGTGACCATTGCTACAGCAATTATGATGTCGTAACAGTAGCAAAAGAAGTTGAATTTTACTTTGATGAACTTTCAAACTGGTATTTGCGTAGAAACCGAAGAAGATTCTGGAAATCAGAGAATGATCTGGACAAAGAAACTGCCTATCTCGTCTTATACAATTGTCTGCTCAATCTGGTCAAATTGATATCGCCAATAATGCCGTTCTGGACTGAAGAAATGTATCAAAACCTCGTCAGGAGCATTGATGAGCATGCGCCATCGAGTGTCCACCTCTGCGATTTTCCTGAGGTAGATGAATCAATGATTGAAGCAGAACTGGAAAAAGAAATCGCCCAGATCCGCAAGATTGTATCAATGGGAAGATCGGCAAGAAACAAAGTCAACATTAAGGTCCGCCAACCCCTAGCCGAAATAGTAATTGTTCTACCAGAAGAGGAAAAGAATCTTGATGAACCGGGTATCAATACGATACTTGAAGAATTAAACATTAAGAAGGCACACATTTCATCCAATACCGAAGTTCTTTATTCTTACAACCTCGCTCCAAGATTTGACCGGCTTGGTCCGAAATTTGGTCCTTTATCAAGGAAAATTGGAGAATGGATAAAGGGGCTAAGTGAATCAGAAATTAGAGAATTTGTTCAGACGCAACGACTGCAACATAGTTTTGATGATAAGCAAGTTGAGATTACTTCGGATGAAATAGAAATCAAAAAACAGGAAAAACAGGGTTGGTCTCTGGTTGAACAGGACAACTATACCGTCGCAATCAATACTACAATTACCCCGGAGCTTGAGGCAGAAGGATTGGTCAGGGAATTAATCCATAAAGTTCAACTGATGCGCAAGGAAGCGGACTTCGATCTGACCGACCGCATAAAAATATTTTTTCAAACAAATGAGAAATTGAAAGAAGCAATAAATATGAATATGGAGTATCTGAAGAGTGAAACACTTGCAGTAGAAGTTGTAGAAGGTGAAGTATCAGGAGAAATTCAGCAAGAAATCGAAATCAATGGTATAATAACAAGAATCGCCCTGAAAAGAGTGGCTCAAATTTAATCACTATCTACCCACTGATCTATTCAGACGTGTAATAAGCGTATCCGCATCGTTTGAAGAGAGCATGGCCCGGATTGTTATTATTTCTCTTTCAAAATATTCTTTGAATTCTTCTCCTGCTTCAAAACTGGCATAAGATTCAGGATACCGGTACATAATATCAATGAACAAAATTGGCGTTGCAGGATACATCTTCCAGTATCCATCCCACAGTGTTGCTGTCTTTGTCAAAACCGCATTCCTGATATAATCATTTATCGTAATATCTATTGTCTTTCTCGGTGAAAAAATGAGTTTCTTGTATAATTTATACAGCTCCATTACTTTCTCTTCTTTATATTCTTTCTCAAGCATACTTTGTAGACTTATTACTTCCTGGAGCCACTGGCCGGGTTTGACTTCCTCAAATTTGAACTCAACGGGCAAGTTAGCCCAGATTCTAATCGCTCTATTTCCCATCAAAGCCGGCGAAAAAACAAATGTGCGCGCAGTTTCCAGTGCTGCAGAATCAAGAATTGGACTGGTCGACGATTTTACAATTCTGGCCTGTTCTACCCTGCCATTTTCATTTATCAATACACCAAGAAAAACTTTACCCTCAAGCCCCATCTGCCTTGCTTCATCAGGATAAATGATTTTATATTCTAACAGAACCGGGGCAAAAAGGTTTCTCTTTGCAGGACAAAACAAAAGAAAAACCAGAAACCAAACCAATAACAATATGGTGTTTCTCCGCAAAAGCACCTCTATACCCTGGGTCTGAATCCGTGACCCAGAACTTCAAATACATCGGTCAATATGACAAAGGCGTCGGCATCTATCTTCTTGACCAAACTCTTCAAATTCTCTGTCTCGCGTTTAGTTATCACACACATTACCACCGGCTTTTTTACTTTGGTATAAGGTGAAAAGCCATCAAGAACAGTAACACCTCTTCCCATCTTCTGATATATTTCTTCTATAACTTCATCAATCCGATCACTGATAACAAATGCAGCACGGGCATAATCTATGCCCTCAAGGATCAAGTCAATTACCCTCGTGGAAATAAACAGTGCAATATAACCAAGTAGTGCCAATTCCACCGATTTTGTAGCAAAACCCGCAACCGTAATGATAATCGTATCGACAATCAATATCCAGATTCCAACAGAAAAATTTGTGAAGCGATTCAAAATTTGGGCAATGATATCAGTACCGCCAGTATTCGCACCACCACGAAATATCAAACCGAGTCCTATACCTAACATTACACCACCATAAATAGTCGCAAGAAAAACATTATCCGTGGGTGAAGTGAGCTTCACCGAGTAATTCAAAAAATCAATCAGAAGATTAGTGACTACAATCGCTATGAGAGATTTTGCTCCCAGTGAAAAACCCAAAATTCTTATCGCCAGAATGAACAATGGTATGTTCAAAATGATCACCATAATTCCAACCGGCGTATGGAGTAAAATATGTAGCACTATCGCTAATCCGGAGATACCACCCGGCACAATATTATGCGGTATCAAGAAAGCGGAATAACTCAATGCATAGAAAATTATGCCAATGATCAGAAAAAAGATGCCCATTGTTTCTACTTAGTCCGAGTCTCAGAAGGAAATCTCGTGTTTTTTGTCTCCTTCTTTGGGTTTCGGAGCTTGCGCCTCCTTAAGTCGGGCTATGAATATTTTTATCTTCTCCAGTTCTTTAGACTTCTCGGCAATGGTTTTATCCAGGTTTTCTTTTTCTTCCTTCAATTGAACAATTGATTTCTTGAACTCTTCTGCCTTGGCAATTATTATTGCCGCTTCTTTCTTCTTGGTCTCCAGGTCTTTGATTTCAGCCTTTGCTGCCTCCAATTTCTTCAATTCATCTTCGCACTCCTTCTTAACCTTCGCCTTATCCTTTTCTATCTCTTCGTTAATCTTTACCAGTTCTTCACGCCTTTTATCAATCTTGGCAAGCATATTGGCTTCAACTGCCTTTGCTTTATCAATCTTACCTTCAGTTTCAGAAAAGACAATCTTCAGGTCATTAATCTTGTCCTCCATCTCTTTCTTATGGCCCGCCAGCTTCTCAATTTCATCTCTGTACTTATCTCGTTCTCTCAGTAATTCCTTGGTTTCTTTGTTCAAATCTTCTACTGCCTTGGCTTCTTCCTTCTTCAATAGTCCGAGTTTTTCATTGATTTCAGCAAGTTCCTTCCGCTGGTCTTCAATCTTGTCTTCGACCATGGATAATTCTTTTTTCCGCGTTTCTAATAGTTGCTTAATTTTCTCATTTTCCTCCATCGCTAATTGCAGCTCTTCATATTCATCTCTGAGTTTAGGTAGTTCCGTCCGCATTCTTTCATATTCTTCTTCAACGGTTTTTATTTTGTCCTCACTCTTATGCAACTGTGCCTCAATCTTCTCCAGTTCTTCCTTCTTTATCTTATATTCTTTTTCCATTGTCTCATACTCTGAAACCTGTGGTTCCAATTCAGCAAGCTTCTTCTTGGCAAGTTCAATAGACTTACCAAGTTCTTGTGCTTCTTCTTTTAATCTCTGGTGGTCTTCTTTTACTCTCTTGTATTCGGGTTCAATCTTTCTTAGTTCCTTTTCCTGATTCTTCAGTTCTGTAACAATCGGTTCTA
>JBDRWH010000047.1:383-10440 GCA_039802325.1 Caldifarciminota bacterium | reverse complement strand
AAAGATAATCCGGTTTCAATCATCATTGATTACCATGGTGACGATAAATACGAAAGTATGATTGGCTGTGGCACAGGAATAGCAGGTTATGGCATTGTGATTGACTGCGATGGAAATGATTTTTATTGTGCTGAAAAATTTGGACTGGGAACAGGAATATTTGGTCAGGGAATAATTCTTGATTTTGCAGGCGATGACGAATATATCACAGATATATATGGTATAGGTGCAGGGCTGTTTGGAACCGGTATAGTCTCGGACATTTCAGGAAACGACAGATATACTGGATTTGAGGGATGTGAGGGTTTTGGATTTGTAAAAGGTGCGGGAATACTTGTTGATAAAGAAGGTGATGATATATACATTGCCCGGGATGATACAGCAAAATATCCATCAGCCCAAGCTCCAGAACATAACGCAAGTTTGAGTCAGGGCATGGGATTCGGGATAAGGGCAGACTTTACTGATGGACACTCCATGGCAGGTGGGGTTGGCATGCTCATTGATGGCAATGGAAACGATAAATACTCTTGTGGTGTTTTTGGCCAGGGTTGTGGCTACTGGTTTGGTTCTGGATTTCTGGTTGATTATTCAGGTGACGATGAGTATAACGGTGTATGGTATGTTCAGGGTGCAGGCGCACACTTTGCAATAGGGGCTTTGCTTGATTCAGCAGGAAACGATAAGTATACAGCGACAAAAAATATGGCAATCGGCGCTGGTCATGATTTTACAGTTGGTGTTCTTCTTGATCATGAAGGAAATGATTCGTATGATGCTCCAAACTTGAGCCTCGGTGCAGGAAATGCCAATGGAATGGGATTGTTCATTGACCTGAAAGGCAATGATGATTATGTAACACATGGTGGAATAACCCTTGGAAATTCAAGCACAGCAAGCAGGGGAAGTCTGAGAGACTTTATGAAAACCATCGGCATTTTCCTGGATTGTGATGGAAAGGACAAATATTCAGAGAATATCGGTTCAGATAAGAAAATCTGGCGTCAAAAACCGCCGTTAGAGCCACCATTAAAAACTGAATTAGGAATTGGAATAGATTTTGAACCGTAAATAGATAAAGAAACAATATCCCGCAAATCAGTAGTCAGCAAAATCCCCTTCTTTGTCCTTTTTTACCCCTCTTCTCCCTTTCTCACCCTTTTGTCTTTTAGCCCCTTGCCTTTTGAACACTTTTGCCCTGTAGCCTGTTTTAGCCTTTTTATGCCCTCTTTAGCCTTTTCGCTCATATCTTTTATCGCCATTCGGTTTTGCTACCCCTTGACTTTATCAGAATTTTATGTTATATTAATAGTTATGATATTATCCAAGGCACTGATAGAAACATTAAGAGAAGACCCAAAAGATGCTGAACTGAAAAGCCACAGGCTTCTTCTGCGCGCAGGCTTTATCAAGCAGCACGGCGCTGGCATTCATACCTATTTACCTCTGGCATGGCGGGTCATTCTGAAGATTGCTAATATCATTCGTGAAGAAATGGACAGAATAGGTTCGCAGGAGCTCTTAATGCCTGCTTTGTCGCCCCGGGAAATCTGGGAAGAATCGGGAAGATGGAAGGACTTCGGTGATGATATGTTCAGATTAAAAGATCGAAAGAACAGGGACTATTGCCTCTGCCCCACCCATGAAGAAGTCATTACTGAGATTGCCCGCAATTATGTACGGTCCTACCGTGATCTACCGCAGATCTGGTATCAGATACAAACAAAGTTCCGGGATGAGCCAAGACCCAGGGGAGGTGTTATTCGTTCAAGACAGTTCATAATGAAAGACTCGTATAGTCTTGATATTGATGAAGAAGGACTTGATAGAAGTTTCAACCTCCACAAAGAAGCATACTCAAGGATATTCACGAGATGCGGATTGAAATTCGTCATTGTGGACGCATCAGGCGGATTGATGGGCACAGGTGAATCAAAAGAATTCATGGCACTTGTGGAGGGCGGCGAAGATAGTATTGTGATGTGTCCAAAGTGCGAGTACCGCTCAAATCTTGCAATCGCAGAAGGGGCAGGTGAATATGTATCTTTTTCAGGAGAAAGGTTGGAAAAGGTGGCGACACCAAATAGAAGAACAGTTGAAGAAGTCAGTAATTTTCTGAATGTAAAAGCATCCAATTTGATAAAAAATATGTTTATGACCGCACCGGGTAAAGAACCGGTTTTGGTTTTGATCCGTGGAGATTATGAAATCAATGAAGACCGTTTAAGAAGAATCATCGGAAAAGATTATCAACCAGCAACTTCAGAAGAAATTCTGAAATATTTTGGCGCCGAGCCGGGTTTTATTGGGCCGGTTGGAATATCAAATATTACAACAATTGCAGATGACCTTTTGAAAAATACAAAAGGAATGGTCACCGGTGCGAACGAAAATGACTTTCACATCAAAGGTGTAGACATCAACAGGGACGTTAGGGTGAAAGACTACTATAACATCAGGCAAATCAAAAGTGGTGATAGATGCGTGAAATGCGGTGCAGTATTGGAAGTAAAGAGTGCCCTTGAATTAGGACATATATTCAAACTGGGCACAAAATATTCGGGCAGCATGGGCGCTCATTTTCTTGATTCAGAAGGAAATGAAAAACCGATTGTAATGGGAAGTTATGGAATTGGATTGGAAAGGATAATGGCCTGTGCAGTAGAACAAAAAGGAGACGATAAAGGAAATGTCTGGCCTATTTCTATTGCACCCTTTGATATTCATGTAATTGTGTTAAATCCGCAGGAGGAAGAAAGCCAGAAAATCAGCGCTGAGATCACCAGGATCCTGACCGATGCAAAATTCTCGGTCATTATTGATGACAGGGATGTTTCCGCAGGTATAAAATTTAACGATGCAGATTTGATTGGCATCCCAATAAGGCTCACGATTGGGCCAAAAGGGATAAAGGCTGACCAATTTGATATTTATGTCAGAGAAACCGGTGAAAAAATAGAATGTAACAAAGAATCAATTGAAGATAAGTGTGTCAAACTAAGAGAGAAGCTGATGGCGAGGTTACATGTTTAAAATCGATCTGCCGAAGATTGAATCGCTTATTAGAAGTATAATTGAACAAATGGATTTCAGACTTTACGATATTCAATTTAATGAAGTTTCAAGAACCTTGAGAATCTTCATTGATCGTGACCAGGGTAATGTTACCATAAATGATTGCGAGAAAGTGAGCAAGATTGTTTCGGACGAGTTGGATAAATCCAATCTAATTGATTTTCAACATACTCTGGAAGTATCATCGCCCGGAGTAGAAAGATTTCTCACAAAAATCGAGCATTTCCAGTGGGCAAGGGGTAAACTGGCAGAAATCACTCTTAAACACAACAAGATAAGAGGTTACATAAGAGATGTAGATGGTCAGTCTGTCACAATTGCTCAATCCTCTGGAGAAACTATCATAAAATTGCAGGATATCGTAAAAGCAAAACTTGTTGAGGAGCTTGAATATGGCAAATGAAGATAATCTAATCATAGAAAACATAAAAACAATCGCCCGTATCCGGGGAGTAAAATTTGATTATGTGATTGATTCACTTGCAGAGGCAATAAAAAGCGGAGTCAAACGAAAATATGGTAAAGGGGTTGAACCCGAAGTTAACGTTAATAAATCCACAGGCGAAATAAAAATATTTATTGTAAAAAAGGTTGTGGACAAAGTGATCGATCCTGATAAAGAAATCTTGTTGCAGGATGCCCAACAGACAAAGGAATGTAATATTGGCGATGATTTCAGAATACCAATTCCACTCGAAGAAATGGGCAGAACCGCGATTGAATCAGTTAAGCAGGCATTAACTCAACGAATAAGCGAGGCAGAACGGAATAGAATAATGGGAGAATATGAAAAGAAAATTGGCGAAATCGTTAAAGGCATTGTGAAGGTGGTTGGCAGAAATGAAGTGCTTGTTGACCTGGGACCGATTGAGGCAAGTATCCCAAGTTATGGAATGATGAGAACCGAGCATTATCGACTTGATTCGCCAATACGTGCAGTAGTCTTCAAAGTGGAGCGGGCACAATGGGGACCAAAAATTCTTCTTTCAAGAACTGACCCCAAATTTCTTGAAAGACTATTATTTTATGAAATTCCAGAGATAAAAGATGGAATCATACAGGTCATAAAAATCGTGCGTGAGCCTGGTGTCAGGGCAAAAGTTGCAGTACAGACCATTGACCCCAAAATTGACCCAATTGGTGCCTGTGTAGGATACAGAGGAAGCAGAATCCAGTCAATTGTAAAAGAATTGTCCGGAGAAAAAATTGATGTCATTCAATGGAGCAAAGATGTGACTCTTCAGGTATCGCGCAGTCTCTCACCGGCAAAAGTCAAAGAGGTCAAATCGCTCAGTGAAGGAAACATTCTGGCAATTGTCCCTGATGAAGATTATTCAAAGGCGATAGGCAAAAACGGTGTGAATGTAGACCTTGCCTCAAAACTGACCGGCGTTCATATTGAAATCAAGAAAATCTCTGAATATGAAAAAGAATTAGAAGAAAAGAAGTTGGAGGAAACAAAGATTGAAGATGTTGAAGAACTCAGCAAAACCTTGAAAAAGATATTGATAGAAAAAGGTTATACAAATGTCTTGAGCGTGCTAAAAGCAACACCGGAAGAACTTAAAGCGTTATTATCAATGGATGATGATGGTGTTAATAAATTGTTAGAAAAACTAAGACCTTCAAAAGAAGTGAAGGAGACAGGAAATGCCCCAGAAAGTTCATGACCTGGCAAAAAGCCTGGGTCTTTCCAGCGATGCCTTAATAAAAATGCTTGAGCAAGTTGGTATCAAGGCAAAGGGGCATATGTCTATGCTAACAGATGAGGAGATTAAAAAGATAAAGGCAAAAATCGCTGAAGAAAAGAGGCGAGTAAAAAAGGAATTCACAAGATTTAAAAGCACTGCCCACCCTAAAGAAAAGGTGAAGAAAATTAATGAGGAAGAAGTGCGGCAGACAGTGAAAGCCACACTGGCAAAAATTGAAAAGGGTGAGACAAAAAAACATTATAAGAAAGAAGAAATAGCAAAGACCCCTGAGGTAGCTACAGAAAAAGTTGCGGAGGTTGTTGAATTTATGACTGTAGCTGAATTTGCCCAGACCCTTGATTTGCCTCCGAGTGAAATCATAAAGAAATGTCTGAGCCTTGGGGTAATGGCGAGCCTAAATCAAAGGCTTGACCTTGATACAATGGCGGTCCTCTGTGATGAATTCAAGTGCAAAATGAAGGTGTTGACCGTAGAAGAGCAGATAAACCAGAAAGAAGAAAAAACATCTGAAGTAATCAGAAGGCCACCAGTGGTTACTGTTATGGGTCACGTGGACCATGGCAAAACAACACTCCTTGATGCCATAACCAAATTGCGGGTTGCAGAAACTGAATTTGGCAAGATAACTCAGAAAATGGCAGCATATCAGATTTCCTATAATGATAAATTGATAACTTTTCTGGATACACCAGGTCATAAAGATTTTACTACAATGCGGGCAAGGGGTGCTCAGGTAACCGATATAGTTGTCCTGGTCGTCGCTGCAGATGAAGGCGTAATGCCTCAGACTATTGAAGCAATTGACCATGCGAGGGCGGCAAATGTCCCGATAATTGTTGCTATCAACAAAATTGATGTGCCCCGTGCAAATGTGAACCTTGTAAAGTCTCAACTTGCAAAGGCAAATGTCATCGTTGAAGAATTTGGTGGAAAATCTATCTGTGTAGAAACATCAGCACTGAAGAATATCGGAATCAATGACCTGCTTGATGCTATCCTCGTTAAAGCAGAAGAACTAAACCTTGTTGCACCAATCAATACAAAGGCAAAAGGGGTGGTTCTGGAGGCAAAAGTAGAACACGGAAGGGGTAATGTCTGCACAATCCTGGTTCAGGAAGGAATACTGAAGCGAGGTGAACCATTCGTATGTGGATCACAATCTGGCAGGGTGCGTGACCTTCTTGATGAGACTATGAAGCGTATGGATGAAGCAGGTCCGTCAAAACCGGTGCTGGTTCTCGGATTTGATGGACTTCCGCAAACCGGTGAAATCTTTATTGTAGTAGATGACGAAAGACAGGCAAGGGATCTGGCCTATCAGCGAGAACTTCTGGAAAGAAGCCGGAGGATGAAGGCAAGAAAAGCAAAGGTCACACTACTTGATTTACAAGAAAAAATTAAATCCGGAGAAACAAAAGAATTGAATATAATTTTGAAAGCAGATACTGGTGGTTCCCTTGAAGTACTGGATGAAAAACTCCAGGAGTTGAGGATTGAAGAGACCCGTATCAATACGATACACAAAGGGGTGGGCAAAATAAGTGTATCTGATGTTCTGCTTGCACAAGTAACCGGTGCTATTTGTGTTGGATTTCATATCGGACCAGATACCGATGCATTGGAAACTGCTGAAAGAGAGGGTGTCGAAATCCGCACATACCGATTGATATATGAAGCACTTGATGATCTGCGGTCGGCAATGGTAGGTTTGCTTGAACCAGAAATGCGTGAAATCCTTATCGGTGAAGGCGAAGTACGAGAAGTATTCAATATCCAAAAAGTTGGCTTGGTTGCTGGCTGCTATGTAAAAGATGGTAAGGTTATTAGAAACGCCGTTGTTTCAGTATTAAGAAATGGCAAAGAAATCACCAAGACAAACATCATATCACTAAAAAGATTCAAAGAGGATGTAAAAGAAGTAGCAGCAGGTTATGAATGCGGAATTGGGCTTGAGAATATCAACGATCTACAAAAAGGCGATAGCCTTCAATTCTACAAAATTGAAGAAACAACTATAAAAGAAACCGAATAAAAACAGTGCCAAGGCAGACTAAAAAGAACAAACCATTTTTTGTGGGTATTTGTGATATTGACTTACATATAGAAAATTGCCAGTCTCTTAAAGATCGCCGAAGGGTATTACTGAGTTTAAAGGAAAAAATGAAAAACCGTTTGAATGTAGCAATTTGTGAACATGGTGATTCAACATTGTGGCAACGCTCGCAACTGGCAATAGTAACCTGTAGTAATTCAATCAACATCGTGGAATCAACACTGAGGGCAGCAATTGAGTTCCTTGAACAGTTTCCTTCGGTTATCGTACTGAACACTCAGACCAGGACCATCTGAAAATGAGAACCGAGCGTGTGGCGTCACTGATTGCGCGAGAAATTTCCCTGATACTAAGTCAGGAGATCAGAGACCCAAGATTAGGAATGGTAACAATCACTAAAGTCACAATCTCGCCGGATTTGAAAGAAGCAAAGATATACTTTACTACTCTCGGGAGTAGTGCTAATGACCTTAATATTCTTGAACGCGCAAAAGGCTATATCAGAACCACACTTGCACAGCGTATCCGAATAAAATTTATCCCTGATTTGAAATTTGTAGTTGATGACAGTTCTAAGTATGGAGAGAAAATTGATAAACTCCTTGAGGAAATTGAAAAAAGCAATAAAAGCCAGAAGTAAGATTGTCGTCGCAACACATATTGACCCGGATTGTGATGGCATATGCTCCGCATTAGCAATGGCAAGATTGGTCTATCTCTACAAGAAATCCAGACCCATTCTTTTTTGCTTCTCACCTACGCCTGAAAGATACACGTTTCTGTTGAAAAATTATGAATTTACAAGGAGTCTGGCACAATTTGATATGCTCATCGCAGTTGATTCAGCAGATATAGAAAGGATATTTCCGCCTGACCAGTTCCGTTTTTTAAATCTTAAAGATAAATTAATCGTGAACATAGACCATCACAAGAGCAATAAACAGTTTGGTGATATTGCCATTATTGATGAAAAAGCCTCGTCTGCATGCGAGATCATTTACAAAATCTACCGAGCGCTTGGTATTGATATTGATGCCCATACTGCTGAGATCTTCTATGCTGGCATTTACAATGAAACAGGCGGTTTTGTTTATCCCAACACCACGGTAAATGCCTTGAAAATTTGCTCAGAATTGATTTCCACGGGGATTGACTCTGCCTGGCTTGTGAAAAAATTGAATGCAAAATCTGTAGCCGGAACAAAACTCTTAAGCAATGTGCTTAACACGATAAGAATAGAAAATAATGTTGGAATTATGGAATTAACCCACAAAATGCTGAAAAGAACAAAAGCACAATTATCGGATTCTGAAAATTTCATATCATTTTTGCAGGCAATAGAAGGAGTCCGCGTGTCTGTTTTCTTTCGTGAAGAAAAAGACAGCATCCGCATCAGTCTGCGTAGTGATGGAATGATCGATGTGAATGAATTTGCGAGAAAATTTGGAGGTGGCGGACATCGCCTTGCAGCAGGCATCAAAATCAGGGGAAAACTAACCACCGCAAAAGCAAAGGTCCTGGCCGCTCTTTTTAAGGCAATCAAGAATGCGGATATTCCACAATAGAACAGACCCGTTTATTTATGATTCAGTTTGTGCCCTTGGTAATTTTGATGGCATTCACAGGGGACATATGGAAATTATTGAGAGACTGAAGAAACTCAGAAGTAAAAATAGGAAAATAGGAATAATCACTTTTAAACCTTCTCCAGTATCGTTTTTACATAAAAATGAAATTTTCTTTCTTACGACCACTGCCGAAAAGGAGAGAATTCTTGATGCAATAGAAATTGATTTCATTTTCTACTTCAAATTTGATAACGAGTTTGCTGAAAAAAGTCCTGAGCAGTTTGTTCAGTTGGTCTATGAAACTATAAAGCCACATGCGCTCATTGTTGGTGAAAATTTCCATTTTGGCAAAGGACGCAAAGGGAGTGCAGACTTATTGGACAAACTTGCCCGTGGCAAATTTGATGTAGAAATAATTTCCACGATAAGAGACCAGGAAGGCATCATTTCAAGCACAAGAATCAGGGAACTTCTGCTTTTGGGCAATATTCCTGGTGCAAATCGTATATTAGGAAGAAACTATGCGTTAAGCGGCAAGGTGATAAAAGGCAAAGGTAAAGGCACAACACTTGGATTTCCCACAATCAACCTTAGTGTTGAGAAAGAAAAATTATTGCCACTTGATGGAGTTTATGAGGTCAAGCTTGTCATTGACAATACTCCTTACAAGGGTGCAATGTTCTTAAGCCATAACAATATTGAAGTTCATATTTTGGACTTTTCCGGGAATCTGTACGATCAAGAAATTACCGTAGAACTAATCCGGAGAATCAGATCAATAAAAAAATTCCCTGATGATAATTTGCTCAAAAAAGCAATTTCCGAAGATATAGATAAGATAAGCCATTCTAAAATTTAAAATCTCTCTCTTCAAATAATCTAACGCACGCATCAACAACGAGTGAGTCATATAGAATTCCCTTTTTTGCAATTATCTCACTTAGCGCCACGCCGATACCCCAGGCAGGACGATAAGGTCTATGCGTCATCATTGCTTCCACTACATCCGCAACGGCAAGAATTTTTGCTTCAAGCAAAATGTCATTTACCTTTATACCATTCGGGTAGCCGGACCCATCAAGCCTTTCATGATGCTGTAAAATCATTTTTGTAACGGGCCAGGGAAATTCAATAGCCCCAAGAATCTCTGCCCCAATACTTGGATGCTCTCTGACAATATCATATTCTGCTCGGCTTAATCGGGAAGGCTTGCTTAGAATTTCAGCAGGCACATATATCTTGCCAATGTCATGGAGAATTCCAGCGATATTCAGACCATGCACAATTTCATCTTCAAGTTTCATTTCTTGTGCGATCGCACAGGCAAGCCGGGCAACTCTTTTCTGATGACCCGCAGTATATGAATCCCTCTTCTCAACTGCAGAGGCCAATGCATTCACAGTTCCTTCTAAAAATCTTTGATTTTTTTCATAAATCAGTATCAACCTCTGTTCCGTATTGTGTTGCTCAGTGATATCATGTACAAGCCCAACACCCCCGATAATGTTGTTTTCTTCATCAAATACGGGTGCACATTTCATTTCTGCGTAAATTGTTGCTGTACCAGTCGTTGACTCATAATATCCTACATATTCACTTTCTTTTCCTTCAAGTGCATCCATTAAGGAAGGAATGATTCTCTGGTCTTT
>JBDRWH010000047.1:0-373 GCA_039802325.1 Caldifarciminota bacterium | reverse complement strand
TTTAAATTTTTTAAATTGAGACCCCGTAGCTTTTCAGGACTTGACCGTAGTATTTTCACAAGACGGTCATTGAAATCAGTGAGGATGAGATCTGTATTGTAGTAAAATACACCTACTGGAATATTCATGAATAGTATCTGATACCGCAATTCACTACCCTTCCATTTTCTTTCCATTTCAGTTAACTTTGTTATATCGCGTGCTATTCCAAATCGACCTTTGAATTGCATGTTTTCTCGCAATGTATAGACTCGCAAATGTGTCATAATAATAGAACCATCCTTGGCAATTACCTCAACTACATAATCATCCTCCGCACTTCCTTTCTTTCCCTTTTCAAAATACTCTAATGCAATTTTTTTACTCTTCGGAG
>JBDRWH010000046.1:0-10608 GCA_039802325.1 Caldifarciminota bacterium | reverse complement strand
TCACCAGAAAATAAAAGAGATTTACTGTAAAGGAAAAATCCTTGAAATTATTAAAAAGCATTTTAAAATAACTGATGCAGACTTGAAAAACCGAAATAGACGGCTTGCTATATATCAGAAGATTGCGATTTATTTCTTAAAGAAATACACAGGGTTAAAATTGACAGAGATAAGTGAAATTTGTGGTGGAATACATAACGTAGTGGTGTCAAGAATGTATAAAAAAATGACGATATTAAGAGATAGAAAAGAAGAAAAGATATCAAAATTGATAACGGAGATAGAGAAAGAAATGAATAGTATTGGTGTAATGGTTAATGGTTAAGACCTGACCCCATGAGGGTTATCTTCTTTTTCTTCTTTGTTTTTATGGGTTGTGTTAAAGAGCAGAGGTGCGTTGTGTACTTCTGGCATGTAATGGGCGGACCAATTGGCAAACAACTTGAACAGATGGTTCAGGAATTCAATAGATTGCATCCTGAGGGAGAGATAAAATCTGTCCAAATGGGTTCTTATGATGCCCTGGCTCAGAAACTTATGGGTGCGATTGCCTCTAATTCCACGCCAACCATTGCCCAGATGTATGAATCCTGGACTGACCAGTTCTATGAAGCAGGGTTTTTAGAACCTTTACAGGTTTTTGTTAATACCGATACTGAGTTTGACCTTCAAGATTTCTATCCAGTCTTCATAGAAGATAATACATTTGACTCAGTAATCGTTACACTTCCTTTTAACAAAAGTCTCCCTGTGTTTTACTACAATGTTACAGTTTTTGATTCAGCAGGAATAGAACATTTTCCCGAGAACTGGGTAGAATTTAGAATTGCCTGCGACAGATTAAAAAAATTGAAGATCTGGCCCACCTCCTGGCCCATTGATGTATGGTATTTTAGTTCAATGCTGTATCAGGAAGGTGGTGAATTGTTTAATTCTAATCTGAAAAAACCAATGTTCAACAAAGAGCCAGGAATAAAGGTATTGAAATATATCGTTAAACTGGTCAAGGACAGTCTATTCTATCTGAATCCTGGATTTCAACGTCAGGATGAATTCTTGAGTGGTAATGTTGCAACCATACCTGCATCAATTGTCTCCTGGGCATTTTTGAAAGGAAGGCCAAAATTTGAAATGGGAGTCGCACCATTCCCCCAGGGCACTAACAAAGGGGTCGTAATTGCCGGTACAAATATCGGAATGTTTAAGAACGCAAATCAGAAACAGAAAAAATTCGCCTGGGAATTCATCAAATGGTTCTTGAAATCTGAACAACAGGTACGGTGGACAAATGCAAGTTATTACCTGCCAACAAGAAGGAGTGCCACCAGGTTGCCGGAATTTCAGAAGTTTGTTTCTGAAAATCCGAACTATGAAAAAATCGTTTCCCAACTTGAATTTGCCCGCACTGAGCCGAAAACCAAAGAATGGTTTACCGGTCGTATATACCTGAATGAGGCATTAGAAGAGGCACTAAGACTTGAGCGTTCACCAGAACAAGCCCTTGATAATGCAGCAACCAGACTGCTTGTTGACCTGGAGTAATTGTGGAATTTAGACCTGCAAAGTTAGATACACTTGCAAAAATCATATCGGTGACTAGTACTGCATTTATGATTTCACTTTGTTTGGTTTTTTTGATCAGAAATCTGCCTTTTGCCTGGTTTTTCTGTTTATTGATGATCTCCATTATTGTTATCAGTTATCTCTTGAGCCCGAAGAGATACTACATAGAGGGTGGAACTTTTGTCATTGAGAAGATAATAGGCAGAAAGATTTACATACCGCTGAACGAGATAGAGGGTATTGTTGAAGTTAAAGATTTCAGTAAATTGAAACCCCTGAGGTCAATGGGTAACGGTGGATTATTTGGCTACTATGGTTTATTTACCACTACAGAGTATGGAAATATCAATTGTCAATTAACAAGATTGAAAAACATTCTGATTATAAAATCAAAAAAAGGATATTTTGCAATCTCACCAGAAAGACCAGAGAGATTGATTGAGTGGTTCCAGTCAACCACTGGTAAATCAGAGGTACAATCAGTGCCACCACAGATTGTAAAGAAAGCCAGTCCCTTAATTTTGCTGATTCCGGATACAATATTCACTATTACTCTCCTAATGGTCATCCTGCTTTACGATAAACTCCCTCCCAAAATTGCCACCCATTTTGACCTTCATGGAAATCCTGATGGCTGGAGCAACAAAATATCCTTTATTTTTTCAGGAATTCTCCCTCAGGTTATATTGCTTGCAATAAGTTTCATATTGTATTTCGCTTCCAGAAACAAATACCGAAATCCAATGCCTGTATATTTTCTTGTAATTATTGTATCTTTGATACAAATCTTTATTGCTTATACATCACTGGATATTTACTGGTTCAATGTCTATAAATCACACCTTATTCCTATGGGATATGCATTCATTGGGTTTACGGCATTACTACTGATTTTTCTCTATGTCTATTACAAAATGCTGAAGGATATCAAACAATAAATTTTGCTTTCTACTTAAAAATTTCTTTTCCTTTGCCAACCACCTTATTCAATTGTTCCTTGAAGTAATCGCTGTTTTCAATAATATGTTTGGGTATTTGCTGGCAGTAGTATTCCCACGAGCGTTTTATCTCAGCACCCAAAAGCTGAATAAGGGTACCATCTCGCAAACCCTGCTCTACTTTTGCCTGATTATACAACACCAGGTCTGAAGCCAGAGCCTTGGCAAGGCGCCGTGCCCTTTCATGCCACTTTTTATCCTCTTCACTCATTTCAACTGGCGGTGGGGTAACTGGTTTAGCAACAGTCTCAACCCCTGGTTCAGGAGCAACCGCTTTTTCAGCCGTTGGCGGTTCAGGAATTTCTGGTTCTGGTGCAGGTGGAGAGACTACTGGTTCCGGCGGTATTGGTTCAGATATTTTTTCGGCAACAGGTACTTCAACTTTTTTTGCAGGTGGAGGTTCAACCACTGGTGGCGCAGGTTGTTCAATAACGGGTGGTTGTGGTGGTTCTACCGGGGGCGTTTGCACAGGGGTTTTTACCTGAACTGGTTCAGTGACTGGTGGTGGTTGTGGAATTTCTTTCATTATGGAAATAACATTTTGACACTTTGGACAGCGGACCTTGACACCAGTCGCCGGAATCTTGCTTTGATCTATATTATACTTTGAATGACAATTAGTGCACTCAACAATCATTTTTTAACTCCTTAAAAATTTTTCGGCACTGTCTTTCTAACTGCAAGAGTGTGCCATTATTTTTTATGATATATTTTGCCTTTTGTGCCATTTCTGACTCAGTCTGCTGTGTGTTTAGAATCTTTTCAAAGATTTCTCTTGTAATACCCTTCCTGAGCGCCCTTTTCCTTTTCAGTATTTTGTTCGATTTGACCAGGATCGGACAGTCAATTTTTCTTAACAGATCAGGCCAACTAAAGAGCAATGCTGCATCAATCACAATACTTTTTGAACGACTGTTATCCATCTCCTTATGAATTTTCTTTAACAACCGGGGATGTGAAATACTGTTCAAGGTCTTCAAATATTTGGGATTAGAAAAGACCAGATTACGCAATTTCGTGCGGTCAATCTTGGAACCAGAAAATATTGCGTCACCGAATCTATTTCTCAATTTACCGGCAATTTCAGGCAATACACTCCAGCCAATTTGGTCAGCAGAAATGTATTTCATACCGTATGATTGAAATATCTTTGCCGCTGTTGTTTTTCCTGAACCGATGTTTCCGCCCACCCCGATCACCACCCTATTTTTTTTCATCAAAAATATTCATTCCGTAAATCTCTTAAAACATAGTGTTGCATTATGCCCGCCAAATCCCAACGAGTTTGAAAGTGCATAATCAATCTTTGCCTTTTTTGATTCCTTTACTACAAAACTCAATCCCTCACATTCCGGGTCAGGGTTTTCAAGGTTCAATGAAGGATGGAGAATCTGCTGCTGTAGGGAAAGGACTGTAACAATGGCTTCAATTGCACCTGCAGCACCAAGTGTATGGCCAATCATTGATTTTGTTGAATTAAGCGCTATCTTTGAAGCATGTTCACCAAACAAGTCTTTTATTGCCCTTGCTTCGTACTTGTCATTCAAATCTGTTGATGTACCATGGGTGTTAATATAACCTATCTGTTCTTTTTCGCACCCGGCTTCTTTTATTGCCCTTTCCATTGCCCGGCGTGCACCTTCACCTTCAGGTGCTGGAGCTGTAATATGATAACCATCACCAGTAGCACCAAAACCAATAATCTCAGCATAAATCTTCGCGCCCCGTTTTTGAGCAAACTCTAAATCTTCAAGAATAATTGTCGCTGCGCCTTCTGCCATTACAAAACCGTCGCGCGCTTGATCAAACGGCCTTGATGCCTTTTGTGGTTCCTCATTGCGCCGAGAAAGGGCACGCATATTACTGAATCCAGCAAGGGCAAATGGTGTGACTGGTGCTTCAGCACCACCTGTAACAATAACCGAGGCGTTCCCCAATTTTATCTCCCGAAATGCGACGCCAATAGCGTGCGCACCTGAGGCACAGGCAGATATCGTAGTATAATTTGGTCCTTTTAATCCATAATGAATTGCTACATAACCAGCGGTCATATCCGGAATCATCATTGGAATCAAAAATGGCGAAACCCGGGCAGGCCCTTGATTCATATATTTTATATGTTCCTCTTCCCAGGTAAGCAAACCACCTATGCCTGACCCAATTATTACACCAATATCGGTCTTGTCATACTTGTTAAAATCAATCTGGGCATCAGCGACAGCTTCAATTGTTGCCCAGAGGCTCAATTGAACACAACGGTCAAGCCTCTTAATTACTTTGGGATCAACCTTTGTTTCAGGTTGAAAACCTTTGACTTCACCAGCAATCTTTACTGAATGTTTTGAGGTATCAAAAGATTTTATTAAGTCAATACCACTTTTACCCTGGAGCATATTTGTCCAGGATGTCGGAGCATCATTCCCAAGAGGTGTGATTGCACCTATGCCAGTGATGACAACCCTTTTCATTTTTACTTCAGTTTTTCTTCCAGATAGGCAATCGCCTTACCTACTGTATCGAGTTTTTGCGCATCTTCTTCAGGGATTTGAATATTGAATTTTTCCTCAAACGCCATAATGAGTTCAACGGTATCAAGTGAATCAGCACCAAGATCCTCAATAAATTTTGCGTCAGTATTCACTTTCTCAGGTGGAACATGGAGTTGTTCCACAATGATATTTCTTACATCATCAAATATTGCCATTTTTTCCTCCTTTCATTTTATTTTGTATCATCTATTGTTTCACATTACCATTCCACCATCAAGGGCGATTACCTGGCCAGTAATATAATCCGCCTGGTCTGAGCACAAGAAAAGAGCCAGGTTTGCCACATCCTCAGGCCTGCCAAAACGCCCCAGAGGAATTAGTTTAAAATATGTCTGCCTCACTTCTTCAGGTAGTTTCTCAGTCATTCTTGTCTCAATAAATCCCGGCGCAATTGCATTTACCTTAATATTTCTTGAGGCAAATTCTTTGGCACAGGATTTTGTGAAACCGATAATTCCTGCCTTACTTGCGGCATAGTTTGCCTGTCCGGCATTTCCAATCAAGCCAATGACTGAGGCGATATTGATAATTGTACCTGAACGCTGCTTCATCATATGTTTCACCACTGCCCTGGTTACAAGAAATGTGCCAGTAAGATTGATACTTATAACCCGATCCCAGTCTTCTTTTGACATTCGCAAAAGTAGTTTGTCATTTGTTATTCCCGCATTATTTACCAGAATATCTATCTTTGCAAAACTACTTACAATATTCTCTACTGTTCCATTCACTGATTGTTCGTTAGCAATATCAATATGATAAAAATAAGCCTTTTCACCTATTTGTTGAACAGTTGTTCTACCCAGGTCCTGGTCAACATCTCCAATAATAACCGTTGCACCATTTTCAGCAAACTTCCTAACAATTGCTGCACCAATACCGCTGGCGCCGCCAGTTATGAAGGCGATCTTACCGTTGAGAACCATATTCAATTTTACTTAAATTTACTCCATTGTCAAGATATATTGCCTGCCTATTTCTGAAGTTGCCTTATCATTTCAGAGGCGGATTTGAAATTTGGATCTAATTTAAGTGTCAATCTTAACTCCTCCAGGGCGCCCGGGATATCTCCTATCAGGTACAGACAATAAGCAAGATTATAGTGCCCGAGAGGGAAAAGAGGATTTATTTCAATTTCCTTCTGGCATAATGATAATCCCTGCTCAATCCTGCCTGTCAAGGCATTAGCAATTCCGAGCGTGGTGGCGGAGCCAATCAGTGAGGGATACAGGCTAATTGATCTTTCCATTTGTTGGCGGGCTTGTTCTGGATGATTAGTTAGCATTTTGTTTGCGATTTGTAATAGCAATTTTGCCTGCCTTATTTTGTCAATCACATTTATTGTGTATCGGTCATCAAATATCAAAGCCATGTTTGTTTGATTGCCATAGGCACTTATATCATAGACGGGCTGATATTGAAAATTGTAAATCTGTGGATTTTCATTTTTCTCAAGGACTTTAAAAAGGCGGTAGTAATTGTTTTGATAGATCAGTTCAAAATGTCTTAATTTCTCAGGAGAAAAATGCAACAAAAATGCTGCGGAATTTGTCTGAATCTGCATTCTGCCTGCAATCCACCGACCTCCATCACGGCTATTATCAAGCGTGATCTTTATGTCATAAACAAAATAATTGGCCTGCCAATTTTTACACAACTCGTAGAAGTTTTCTTCAGAATCATAGATAGCGCCAAAGAACTCCTTTACTCTATTCTGACAGTGTTTGACTTCAAATTTTGGCTGCAAGGCAATCGGACGATTGGCATAGGTTAAGATCAAAGGTCCAACACCAAAAGAAGATAAAAATATCGCATTTTCTGGAGTTCTGAACCTGATATACCGAACGAGTTCAACATTATTAAGGCGCCAGTTATATATGTTATCAGAGGTCTCACTGCCGAACACCTTGCGCAATATCTTCAAATAATCCGTGGTATTATGCAGGTTATAGCCATGATAAAAATTGAACAAGAAAATTAATACCAATCCTGCAGGTATCAAAAATCTAATAACCCTCGTTGATTTTCTCAAAACTGTCGTGCTCAATGATACACTCAGGGCAACAACAAAATAGTTATTTACAACACCCATTCTTTCAATCATCAGATAACTGAAAAAGAAAATCAGAGACAGTAACAAAAACACTCTCTTAATGTTATCCGTTTTTCCATTTTTTAATAAATAAACAAATCCAAACACCGCGGGAATAATTATAGGAAAGAGATTCTTGAACAGACTTACAGGATGAGGGCTATTGAATGCCTCAATCCACAATGAGCGGGCAGAATAATCAAGCATTTCTGGTTGTGCAGGCTTGATCCCCAGAAACTTGATTTTGTTTATTATCAATGACCAGACATGGGCATATTCGGCTTCAGTATTAAGAATCCTTGAAATAATTATACTGGCGATAAGAAAAATCAAGCCGATGATTATACAATACCATCCTCGTAATGAATATATCAAAGGTTTCTCGCACTGTTGCTTGAAGAGGTGAAGGCCTAAAACTGTACCGAACCCAAGGGCAAATGGAATTGAGATAAAATATAATCTGCTACGTAACACCGGGATAAAAAAGATGCCTACAAAGGTTATTGATAATAAGTAGAACAGTGATATGCCCGCATTGATTCTTGATTCTGGATTCTTTTCAAATATCCACAAATCTAATACTGCGCAGACAACTATTGTCGAAAAAATAAAACGAGAAAAATGCCAGCCTGCAAGACTGATTAAAAAGCAGATTCCTGCGATCAAGGCGAAAATCACCCGTCCCTTATCATTCTTGAGTGCGTGAAAGTATGCAGACAATCCAAAGAAAATAAATGGTAAAGCGAAATCTTCATTCAAAAAGCCGAATGTAGAACGACCTACTGCCACTAATGAAAAATTCAGTAATAAACCTGCAACTATTGAATAGAAACTGCTAATGCCCAATGACCTACATAAAGTAAAGATAGCAAATAATCCCAGACTGGCACAGCCAGCAATGAAGATGATTGTCCAGGTGTGGAAGAGTACATTCTTTTCTTTCAGGTGCAGAAATCTATAAAGCCATCCACAAGGATATTCCATTAAAATTGTCAGATTTTCAAATATCTTTACTCCTTCGGGTGCTTGTAGTTTTGGGTCAAACGCAGGAATCGGTATTCCATTAGCAACCAATTCCGCATAGTGATACTGCAGCGCATTCTCTGTCCAGTAGAATGCAGTTGGATCCTGTGCATCATAGTATTCAGGATCTTTGCTCAGGCGAACCCGATATAAAACTGACATAAAAAATATTGCGATCAAGACCAGAATAAATATTGGAATTTTTGACTTCATCATTTCAGTAGCCATATTGTGTAGAACTTATTATCATATCTAACTTCATAACCTGCATTTGAGAATAGTTTAATTTTGTTTTCAAGGTATGTATCAATATTATACATTAACGACCATTCAGGAAAGACTTTATCCCATACTGCGCACGAAACTTTTCTTTCCACTACAACATTATTAAGGTCGTTTCTCCACAAGGGAAGCGTGCGTTCTATCAGCTCATACCAGTTGATTGATCGTAGATTTTCTATTGCATTATGGTCTTTGTTCTCCAAAAGGTTCTTTATCAGCAGATATGGACCAATAAGTTCTTCGTAGTCAATGATTTTCAATCGTTGTGCTTCATTTGCCAGATAATGTGGACAGTGAATTGGCACTTTATCAGGCGTATTTGCCTGAATAAATCTTGCTGCCTTTGCGACTTCGGTCCGGGGAATGTAACCAAGTCCCTGGTAGTAATCCGGCCTGAGGCTCCCAATCAGTATGGAAAATATCACGAAGCCAATGATTAGAATGACCGGCATTATATTATTTTTCGCATCAGTAGTGAATTTTTTCACAAAGTAAATACTGACGCCACAACCCAGACTCATTGGTAATAACAGGTCAATCATATTGTGGGGCCAGCACGTAGCACTGATGAAGAGGAAGAACAGGGTGTACTCTATAAACACAACCAGGGGGAAAATAAGAACCTTTCTGGATACAAACGCACTCAGGAATATTCCACTTCCGCCTAATAACCACAGATAATTCAAATCCCGTATAAAGGTATTGAAGAATCTTACTGATGAATTGACATCAAAACCTTTGAAAAAGTGAAAAACAAAAAGCTGAATATAAGCAGGTTCTTTATATCTCAAAAGGAAATAACCGTAAATAACCAGACTCGTTATTACAAATCCGATAATAGAAAAAAAGATTGTTTTATATTCCCGTAAAGATAAAAGATAGATAATAATCGGTGGCAGGATAAATAGTCCTGAGAACTTGATGCCAAATCCAAAACCAGCAAGAATACCAATAAGCAAAGCACTGTAGGGATTCAATTTTCTCCTCGTAATTATCCACATAACAAGGATACTGATTGAAAGGGTAAAAATTTCTCGCTCAAAGATGTGGTACCGAAATAACAGCGAAGAAAAACTGAAACTTGCAACCACAAATAATGCGATATACTTGCCCAATATATTCTTGCTAATATCAAATAGAAGCACAGTTGCAATTGCAACAATTACAGCAGTCATTATTTCAGCCACCTGATAGGAAACACCGAAGATGTTATATAGTCCTGCAAGCAAATACTCTATTGTTGGCGGATGGACACAAAGAGTATCTACAAAAGGCTTTAATCCAGATTTGAAGGCAAAGGCGTGGTAAAGATAGGCGCAATCTTCAAACCAGGCATAGGGACAGAGAAGGCGAAACAATCTTGGCAAAGAGGCAATAAGAAGCGCAATAAACCAAATAGAAACTATATGTTTACTGATTTGATTTTTGATGACTACTACCCTATTCTGCTATTATCTTATACACCTGGTCATGTTCGTGGACAGGAGAATCCACTTTCATTCCAATACTTTCTCCTTTTCTGGCCTTTTCTACGGGCTGGTGCTCAACTTGCATGGAATTTACGACCTGCTTAAAATCAGTAGTATGCCCCTTGATATGGATAGTATCACCAACATTAATTTCATCATCAGTGATTTCAATTACTGCAACACTAATCTTATTAAAATAATGAGTGACCTTCCCAATTAGTTTCTCCATAAATACTCCTTTTTGATTGTCTTATCTTTTTTTCCTCATAGATTTTCAAACTAATCTTCAGAATAAACGCCCCTGCGCAGATTTGATAACTAATACCTTACCATTTCTGACCCCTGATCCGACGCTATGCGCAGCTATATTCAGGGGTTCAAAGTCCAATACAGTAAAGTATAAATATCATCTAACAAAAGTCAAGAACTTCTTGGTCTGACTCAGGCACACACAGACAGAGCAATTAGACACAAATGTTAAGCGAATCTTTAGATGTGCATTGTTTGCTGCAAAGCTGAAAGCATTGACTGCTGTTATTGTTTGATGGTATGCTTTCAATCAAATAGATTCTTATCCACAAGGCAAAAAGACAATAAGGTTTCATTTTTTTCTCAACATATCAATCAAAAAT
>JBDRWH010000045.1:0-10720 GCA_039802325.1 Caldifarciminota bacterium | reverse complement strand
AAGAAGGAAAGATCAATGCTGAAGAAGCAGCACGACTGCTTGAAGCAGTCAATGAATCAGAGACAAAGAAAAAACGCGGCTTTTTTATTCATGGTGTGGAGTCTTTTTCTGATATGATGTCAGATATGATGGGTTCCATAATGAGTGCTTCATTCAAAAATCATACTGAAACTGAAAGGGTTAAAGCCTCTGGCAAGAAGAAACTTCAGTTCAAGGGCATAAGTGGGGATTTAGAACTAAACGGTATAGACACTGAAGAATTCGTGATAAGAAAAGACGGAATTGCCAAGATCTTAGAAGAAGATGACACATTGCTGGTCAAGACAATCAGTGGTGATGTGACCATAGATGTTCCGAAGAAAATTGACCTTGAGGTGAAGGGAATATCAGGGAATCTGATATTGAACAATATTGATGGAAACATTGAAGTCAAATCAGTTTCCGGAGATATCAATGGTAAGGGGTTGAGCGGAACTTTTGAAGGCGAGTTTGTTTCTGGAGATGTTGAACTTGAATATGAGAGAGTGGATGGTATTAAAATAAAAGCACGCTCCGGTGATGTGGTTTTGAAGATTGATGAAAGTGTTGAGGCGGAAATTGAGATAGCAAGTGTGCGTGGTCGTGTTAGATGTGAATTACCTTTAAAGAAAGTTAGCGAGAAGGGTAACTATCTGCGTGGCATTCTGAATACGCCGAAATCAAAGATTGAAATAAAGAACAATCATGGTAGTGTAATTTTGGAAAAGAGACAGAAAAAATAATCAGATTGGAGGCAAAATGGGATGTGGTTTATTCTGGGCGATTTTCTTGATATTGATTGGGCTCTGGATATGGGCTTCAAATTATGGCATTATTATTTTTTCTTTTTATCGCGACTGGCCCATAATATTCGTATTTCTTGGTGTTTTTATCCTTTTGAGGATCTGGAGGCGTCGTCGGTGAAGCAATCGCGAGGGACTTCTATTTGACGATTAGTTTGAACAAAATAAAGATAATTACTATCATGAGTATCAAACCCAGACCGACAAAACGCATAGGTTGGTAGTGTTTTCTCGGCGGGATGATACGGTGTCTTTTTTTGAAGTCAATCATGCTGTATTACCTCTGAAGGATATTCTGTTTTCACATTCTTGTTATTATTTTTTCGTTCTTCTTCAATAAAGGCGCGGATGATTTTTTCCTGAATATTCAAAATCTTTTTTGAGGCACAGGTAAAGTTGTTGAAGAGCATTGAGAATGCATAGTGGATTCCATTTGTTTTGATATATCCACTCAGACACGAACTTGCCTGTATTGCACCGGTCTTGGCACGCAGGGTGTCAGAAAAACCATTGAAGCGATATTTTAATGTACCTTTTCCCGGTTCAGGCAGAGAACTGTAAAAATCCTGAAAGAGTTTACTTTGATACATAAATTTGAGGATTGATATCAGGGCTGAACATGATATCAGATTGTGTTTTGAAAGCCCTGAACCATCCCATATAGAAATGTTTCCGGTGTCAACACCACATACATTGAGAAATTCCCTGAGCACATTGAGACCGGCGTTAAAACTGCCTTCCCGGTATTTCTGGGCACCAAGGGTTTTCAACAGAATTTCGGCATAGAGGTTTTCGCTTTCAGTGTTGGTTTCTTTTATGATTTCACTTAGCGGGACAGAGAGGACTGAATCAATCAAAACAAGTTTAGATTCATTGATAAACATCTCAAAACTTCTGATTCTTGTAACAGGGTTTGCGATTCTAATACCCCGTGCAATGAGTCTTTCTCTAAAGTATTCACCAGCAAACAAACCAGGGTCTTTTACAGCAACATCAATGTCTTTAGCACTCTTTGTGCTGATAGCGCCCTCAACAATTATCGTATTTGCTTCAGGTTTTCTATAGATTATTATACTATCATTCGTCGCCGTGGTTTTCATATTATTAACCAATTGGACATATCCGGTCTGCGGAAAGAGTGATACGCTTGCATATTCACCAATACTTGTTGGTCGGATTCTTACTGATACTACATTTTTATTTAATGAGAGCGCACTTATCTCCGGGGCATATTTTGCATCCAGGTAATGCCAGGACCAACCAACAGGAAGGCGTTCATTCGTAAAATAATCATCCACAATACATATACTGCCCGTGATCTCTTTGATACCATAATTTTCAATTCTACTAACAAATCTTTCCAGATTAGTCAGACTGAAGGTGGGATCTCCCTCGCCCTGCACAATTATATCACCGTATAATCTTCTTTCTTTTATTTCACCGCGCAAGAATAGACGGGTTTTGAACTGAAAATTCGTTCCCAGAAAATATAATGCCGCAGCAGTTGTTACAATTTTCATATTGGAGGCAGGAACAAGTAACTTGTTGGCGTTAGATTCAAAAATAGTATCCTGGCTTTCTAAATTCACAATGCAGATTCCATAGAAGGAGTTGCTCAATTCTGGTGTATTTAATATTGTATCCAGGGATAAGGATGTTATGAGAAAAAAGATGATCATTTTCTTATCTTCGATTGGGGATTGAATAGACCAGTCTTTGGAATTTTACAATTGCATTTCTCTATATTTAGATTCCTGCCACATACAGGACATAGTCCTTTGCATTCATTCCTGCATAATGGCGCGGAGGGAATAGCAAGGATTATGGCCTCTCTTATGCCCACACTGATGTCAAGGTTTGGTCCACTGTAGTAAACCCTGTCTATATCTCCTGATTTTAATTCAACTTTCTCTAATGACAGAAGCGGATCCTTGCCTGCAATATAATCAAGGTGCAGGGTTTCGTCAAATTCTCTTTTGAATAAACTCAGACACCGAGAACATACAAGTTCCACTGTAAAACAAACATTGAAGTCAGCGCTTATACCAAGGGCTTTTTTGTTTAGTTTTATTATTGCTTTTTCAATTTTCAAATTCCTGTGGTATTTATTTTCATCCAGGTTCAATTCTGTGGCATTCAAATCGGTGAACTCAAAAATTGCCTGGTCTACGATTTCAATTAATGGAATTTGTAATCTTGATTTTTCTATGTTTTCAACTCCTTCTTTCTTGCCGCTGGAAAAAGAACATTATTGAGAATCAGCCTATAACCCGGAGAATTCTTATAGTTTCTCAGATCAGTTGGCGGATCACCAACAAAGTGCTGGTAATCTTCAGGGTCATGTCCGGCAAGATATGTAAAGGTTCCTTTACCATAATTGCCATGTAGATATTTTACTTCATCAGTACCACTGACTTCGCCTAAGATAAGAATTGGTGATCTTACTGTATTCTTCCTAAATCCACTGCACTGCCCCAGAAATTCCTTTACCAAAGAGGTATGGTTCTGGACAAGCATACAGGGGACCGGATCAAATTTAGCACTGAAATCAAATAATGAAAAATAAGTGTTGGGACCACGCTGGGCTGCTTCCATGGTAACATCAATTGTAGAGTGTTCATACACCAGCGGGTCAAGGATAACCTGAAAATTTTCAAAGGCAAGGCATTGGTTATAATCAAGTCTCCTATTAGCATTATTATCAAAGGGGTCGCCGTCAAAAACATTGTGGCAGATATCAGTGAATTGTGCAGCAAGTGCAATCTCCCAGGTATCGCACGCTGAACACATTGAGAAAACAAAGCCTCCCTGATTTACATAATTCTTTATTGCCAGCGCAACCGCGAGTTTAAGTTTTGAGACCTTGGAAAATCCAAGTTTCCTTGCCATTGCTTCATTCTTTTTAACTTCTTCCTGATACCATTCAGCGTTGCGGTATGATGCATAAAATTTTCCATACTGACCTGTAAAGTCCTCATGGTGTACATGTAACCAATCGTACTTTGTCAATTTGTCCTTCAAAACATCTTCATCCCAGATCTGGTCATATGGAATTTTAGCATATTCTAAGGCAAGCGTTACAGCATCATCCCAGGGTTCAAAATTTTCCGGTATGTAAACAGCAATCTTGGGCGCTTTTTCTAATAGTATGGATTCCATATTGTTGCCTTCTATGGTTTGATAAATCTCCAATACATAAGAAGGCTGAACTATTTCACTACGCACACCTTCAAATGCGCATTCTTTTTCAATCTTGGAATTGTAATCTAACAAAAAAGACCCGCCCCGATAATTGAGCAGCCATTCCACTGTCATGCCAAACTGCAGGGCATGGAAAGCAATACCATAAGCCTTGAGGTGGTCGGTCTGAGTAAGATCCATGGGGATCAGGATTTTTTCTGCAGATACCTGTTTCAGTAACAAAAATAATAAAAAGAACAATTTTACTACACAATCTTTTTTCTTAAGAAAGCCGAAATTCATAAAGCCACTTTTTATTCCTCGTTTTTCTTTATTATCTCCATGACCTCCTGAGGGTTACTGGCATTTTTCAATTGCTCCCTGACAGGTAGTCTTCTTAAAAGTCTGGATAATTTTGCCAGCGCAATAATGTATTCTGATTTCTTGTTTTCGGGTGAGGCAATCAAGAAAATAATGTGGGAAGGTTTGCCATCAATCGATGAAAAGTCAATGCCCGATGAGGAACGGGCAAAGACGAGAACCAGGTCGCTAACCGCATCGGTTCGGGCATGAGGAATGGCAATGCCTTCACCGATGCCAGTGGATTCAAGATTTTCCCTTTTCGCAAGGGCTTCAAAAAGTTGCTCACGGTCACGCGCAATATTCCTGCCCACCATGAATTCAACCAATTCCTTGATTGCAGCCAGTTTTTCTGTGGCATTTATTTCCATAATGACTGCCTCTGGCTTCAAAAAGTTTGAGATTTTTAATTCCATTACACCCCCTTCAGGTTTAATCTATAAACCAATTACTGGAACTGGACAGGAGACAAAGATTTTCTTTGTCTCCTCGCGTTTTTTTATTAACACTAAATTAATCTTGTAATTTTCAAGGTATCTTCTTATGACCCGTGTTGTCAGACCATTTTCCATATGGAGTGAAGTTCTAACTCCATTTTCCACTGCTTCATCTTCCACGAGATATAGCATTTCCCAGCCTTCTTCTTCAATCCTCTGTTTTATGGAATCTATACGTTCGTGCGTAATTGATGCGAGTTTTGAAATCCGATGTTCTTCAAGAACAAATAACACAAAGAGTTGGCTCTTGAAAAATTTGCACATTTGAACGACGGGTGTGAAAATCTGTTGGTCGGTGTTGTCAACAATATACAGGAGTACCCTGGGAAATTCCATATCTTTCAGAAATGCTCTTCTATTTTCATATACTACAAAATATATCTTGACATATCAACATCCTTAACGATGTTGGATAGCGTTTTATGCACATAATCACCATTGATTTTGATGACTTTGACATTTATGTTTGGTGCATTAAATAAGAGGTCTTCAAGAAGTTTTGTCATAACCGTGTGTAATCTGCGTGCCCCAATATTCTCGGTTGACTCATTCACTTTGGCGGCGATTTCTGCAATTGCATTTATCGCATCATCAGTAAATTCCAGTTTGATCCCTTCAGTATTGAAAAGGGCTGAATATTGTTTGATTAGAGAATTCTCCGGTTCAACAAGAATTCGGCAGAAATCTTCTTTGGTAAGTGGGGA
Source organism: Caldifarciminota bacterium (assembly GCA_039802325.1). Taxonomy (GTDB): domain Bacteria; phylum Hydrothermota; class Tepidihabitantia; order SM23-42; family JAOAFX01; genus JAOAFX01. Next base: position 5,158 of record JBDRWH010000045.1, on the reverse strand, counting down.
GAGTTCTACCCTTATTGGAAACCTGCCTTGAAGTTCAGGGATTAAGTCTGATGGTTTTCTGTTGTGAAAAGCACCTGCAGCAATGAATAGTATGTGGTCAGTCTTTACCATACCATATTTTGTCATTACACTCGAGCCTTCTACAATCGGCAAAAGGTCGCGCTGGACACCTTCTCGCGAGACATCCGGTCCACTGGTAATACCACCACCAGTAATCTTATCAATTTCGTCTATAAAAATGATCCCTGATTGCTCAGCACGCAGTCGTGCCTCATTGACTACCTCATCCATGTCAATTAATTTATCAGTTTCTTCCATCTGGAAATATCTTAGCGCTTCTTTTACACTCATTTTTTTCTTTTTTTTCTTTTTTGGCAACTTGTTCCCGAGTGCTTCTTCAATAGCAATGCTGAAGTCCTCAATCCCTGCCTGTCCGAAGATTTCAATAAATGGTGTTGCGCGGCGTGAAACTTCAATCTCCACATTGCGGTCATCAAGTTTTTTGGCTCTCAATAGATTTCGTATTTTTTCTCGCGTCTGATTATCCGTTGCTTCAGTATTTTTGTCACTACGCACTGGACCAGGAAGAATGATATCAAGGACCCGTTCTTCAGCATACTGACGAGCTTTTTCTTCAACCTCCTGATATTTTTCCTGACGGACCATAGTTACGGCAATTTCAACGAGGTCACGAACCATTGACTCAACATCCCTGCCTACATATCCGACTTCAGTGTACCTTGAGGCCTCAACCTTAACAAATGGTGCATTTGCTAAATCCGCAAGCCTTCTTGCAATCTCTGTTTTGCCAACTCCAGTAGGACCGATAAGAATGATATTGTTCGGATATATCTCTTCCTTTATTTTGTCTTTTACCCTCTGGCGCCGCCACCTATTTCTTAAAGCAATTGCAACTGCCTTTTTTGCCGCAGATTGTCCGATGATAAACCGATCAAGCCGGGAAACTATTTCTTGTGGAGTCAGGTAATGTTCCAAACTGGAAGATTTCCTGATGGCTTTTTCTTCCATCATGTATATTATATCAATTATTGATAAAAAGTCAAGAGATATAGACAGGTAAATCCATATTGCCTAAAATTGAAATTTGGATATAATAACCAGAACCTCTAAGATATGCTGATATTATTGATTTTATTGAATGATTTTATTGTAGCTATGCCTGAAATGAACCTTGATTCGGTCTTTATGGGTGCAAAGACCAAAGATACAGTTTTTATTAAAAAAGGAGTTTTTAGTGCCCGGGCAGAACCATATATTGAAAAAATATGCGGGAATTGTGTTGAGCCTTTGACCGAAGTGAAGACCACGACCGGATTTCATATTAAAGGTAAATCGCTTGTAATAATCGGTGAAAAACGGGATAGCACCATTTTGATAACCAATGCGGGGTATGGACTACTTTTTGAAGACTGCGAAGGCATTTATCTTTCAAATCTTACCATAACCGGGGGCAAAAGGAGTCCTGATGGCAATGCGACTGATGCGGGAATTGTGGTCAAAAATAGTAAGGTGATTGTTAATAATGTTGGAGTGATTGATAATATCCATAGAATTGATACGGTGGTCGTGGGTATTGGTGGTATTTTTGGCAGGGAAGGGGCAGAGATTTATATTAACAATTGCTATATTTATAACAATACCTGGGATGGTATTGCGCTCTATCGAGGGGCGAGTGCCGTGATTACGGATAATATCATTAAAAAGGGCAGGGGTGCAGGAATTGGCATAACCTGGGATGCGAATGCCTTAGCCTATCGCAATTTTATTTCTGAATACTGGAAAGGGATCGGCTGTTTTGGAAATTCAAGTGCAGTTGTGATGAATAATGCGGTATATGACAATCTAGGCTGGGGAATCATCGCCACCGGCAGTTCATATATGAAGGTTATAAATAATGTAATATACCATAATGGCAATTGTGGATTTGCGGTATGGGATTCAAATGCGACCGGTGTTTTTGAAAACAATATTGTTGCTGATAATGGCTGGAAAGAAGAATGGGTATGCCCCTGTGTCGGTGCCTGGATGAATGGGGTATCAGAAAAATTCCCCATCAGATTTAATAATTTCTGGAATAACAAAGCAGGGAATTATCAGGGAATGGATGATCAGACTGGTATCAATGGCAATATCTCTGTTGACCCGAAATTTGATGGAATGACCTTTATCTTGAAGAAAGACTCACCCTGTATTGATTCAGGTGATACACTGATTATTGATTTAGATGGTTCGCGTTCAGATATGGGAATGTATGGTGGACCAAGGGCAAAGAAAAGAGAATAGTATTCAATATGCGTGAGCTACTCGCCTTAAAAAAATACTTTAAGAAATACTTCTGGCAGATCCTGATCGGTATTATTGCGCTAATCATAATTGATTTATTGCAATTATTCGTTCCGAGGATATTGAAACTGGCAATTGATGCGCTTGCCCAGGGGAAGGCGACACCCAATCTCCTTGGTCATTATTTCTTTTTGATAATGGTGATAGCGGTTGGAATTGCCTTTGGTAGGTTCTGGTGGCGGTATTTGCTCATCGGCTCGGCACGAAGAATTGAAAAAGAACTACGAGAAGATTTTTATAACCATCTGACAACCCTTGATACAAGTTTCTTTGATACTCATAAGACCGGCGATTTGATGGCACATGCAGTGAATGACATAAATGCAATAAGAATGTCCATCGGCTTTGGACTGGTTATTTTAGTTGATATATTTGCATTGGGTATTGCTTCACTCGTGATGATGATTTTGATAAGCCCGCGCCTTACTTTTTATGCCTTATTGCCATTTCCTTTTATTACATTTTTTTCTACATATTTTGGTCGGTTCATCCATAGACTTTTTGAAAAAGTGCAGGCATCGTTTTCAGACCTTACCGAACGGGTGCGTGAAAATCTCTCAGGGATAAGGGTGGTAAAACTATTTGTCCAGGAAGATGCAGAGACAGAAAAGTTCAGTAAGGTAAGCCAGGATTATGTAGATAAGAATATGAAATTATGGAAAATATTGGCATTATTTTTTCCAATTATTATGGGGCTGGCTGGTATTGGTGAGGTGATAGTCCTGGGACTTGGTGGCAGGTATGTGATTATCGGTGTAATCTCAGTGGGTTCTTTTGTTGCATTTATGGTCTATTTACAAATGCTGGTCTGGCCAATGATGGCGATCGGCAGGGCAATAAATATGTTCCAGCGCGGCGCCGCATCCCAGGGAAGGTTGAACCGGATATTCAGAACAATGCCGACGATAAAAAGCGGGAATGAATCAATTGCTGCGTCCGAGGCAAAAATCGAATTCAGAAATGTAGCTTTTACTTATCCGGGTAAGGATAAGCCAGCACTAAGCGATATTAATCTTTTAATAGAACAGGGTTCTTTCATCGGTGTCACCGGTCCAATTGGTTCAGGAAAATCAAGTCTGGTGCATTTATTGTTGAGACTTTATGAACCACAGAATGGTGTAATATTGCTCAACGGGGGTAATACAAAGGATTATAAGATTGAAGAACTTCGCAAGAATATTGCGTTTGTCCCCCAGGATACATTTTTGTTTTCAGAGTCAATCAAAGAAAATATCCTTTTTGGGAATCAAAGAGCGAGTGTGAGCGAAGTAGAAAATGTCGCAAAAATTGCCGAAATTTACAATGAAATAATGGAGTTTCCGGATAAATTTGATACGATTGTGGGGGAGAGGGGAATAACCTTGAGTGGTGGACAGAAACAACGTATTGCCCTGGCGCGGGCACTGATCCTTAAACGACCGATTTTGATCCTTGATGATGCATTTTCCGCGGTTGATGCAAATACCGAGCAAAAGATTGTTAAGAATCTAAAATCGGAAATGGCAAATCGCACAACAATTGTTATTTCCCATCGGCTCTTTGCAATCAAAGAGGCAAAATTGATAATCGTGGTTGATGAAGGCAGGATTGTGGAAAGAGGGACCCACCAGGAATTAATCAAGCAGCGTGGCTTATACTACAGTATCTACAAAACACAGCAACTTGAGATGAAACTGGAGAAGATACAATGATGCACGAATTCCATACTGAAGAAAAAGAACTCGGCAGGGTATTTGACCGCAAGATAATCACACGATTACTCGGTTTACTCAAACCCTATTTGAAATATTTGATAATCTCTTTTGTCCTTCTCATCATTGCTGCCCTTGTGGAACTTGTTTTTCCCAATATTATGAGATTCACGATTGACAGATATATCACCAAGACCGGATATAAACTCCAGGTTGAATATGACAAAAAATTACCAAAACTTTCCGAGAATCTTTACTTCATAACCCAGTCCCAACTTTCAAAAGTTTCGCCAGACAGCGTTCATAAATGGCAGGTAGAGAACTTATTATCAAAGGAAAGATATTTTTATCTTTATAAAACCGAGATTGATAAAGAGGCAGAAGTTCTGATAGAAAAAAATTCGGCTGTCTTTGAACAGTATGAAAATTTGATAATTGCAAGATATGAGAAATTGACAAAGATAAGTTCACTGGAATTACTAAAAATAAGAAAGAATGATTTGAATGGTGTGTTTAGAATGGCAATTATCTTTCTTGCTATTATCTTCCTGGGTGTAATTGTGAATTTTATCCATCTTTATCTAATGCAATATGCGGGACAACTCTTCATGCATTCCTTGCGAATGAAGGTCTTCCAGAAACTCCAGGATTTAGACCTTGCATTTTTTGACCATAATCCTGTGGGCAGGCTTGTCACCCGTGCGACGAATGATGTTGAAGCGATAAATGAGGCGTTAACGAGTGTCTTTGCGACACTCTCAAGGGATATATTGCTGCTGATGGGCATTGTAGTTATTTTACTCTGGATTAATATCAAGCTTGCCATGATCACATTTATTGTGGTACCGTTGGTTGTAGTATTGACTTCTTATTTTAGAATTAAGGCAAGGGATATTTATCGGCTTGTCCGTCGTAAACTTGCGAGATTGAATGCCACATTGCAGGAGAATATTTCAGGTATGCGGGTGATAAAAGTCTTTGCAAATGAGAAAGAGAGCCAGCAGAAATTTGATGTGATTAATCGTGAATACCTTTCTGCAAACTTGAAAGAAGTTACCCTTATGTCGTTCTTCAGACCTTTGATTGAAGTGATAAGTTCGCTC
>JBDRWH010000044.1:0-11182 GCA_039802325.1 Caldifarciminota bacterium | reverse complement strand
AGTCAGCGCAGTACCCTTGATGGCAAGAATGTTAATCAATTATCAAATATCCTTGATGAACTTCTTCTAAGGGCAGAAAATCAATATTCAACAAATAAGAATATTTCTCTTTATCTTGAAGAAAAACAGAATCTGAAAAATTCTATACCGTCAATCGCGCCAGTAAATGGCTGGTTTATGCGTGGTTTCGGCTATTGTCTTGATCCATTCACAGGCGCAATCAAAATGCATGAAGGAATTGATATTGCCGCGCCAGTTGGAACGCCAATCATTGTACCCGCTGACGGTGTAGTAAGAAAAATTCTAAATACAACAGACTTTGGCATTGTTATAGAAATCAACCATAATCAAAATTTTACGACAGTCTACGCCCACTGTCAGAATCCAAGAGTCAGTTTAGGGCAATCAGTGAAAAGGGGCGATATCATTGGAGATGTGGGAACCAGTGGTAAGATCACCGGTCCCCATCTTCATTACGAAATAAGAATATCAGGTATGCCCATTGACCCACTGAACTATATAATCCTTGATAAATCTGCCCGTAATTGATTTTTTATGAATAATTTGATGGCAAAAATACACGACCTGAAAAGAAAACGCGAAGCAGTGATTCTTGTCCACAATTATCAACTGCCCGAAGTTCAGGATATTGGAGACTTTGTCGGCGATTCTTTAGAACTGGCACGCATTTCACGGGATGTGCCTGCAAAAGTCATACTTTTCTGCGGCGTCCATTTTATGGCGGAGACTGCCAAGATTTTCAATCCTGAAAAAATCGTGTTAATGCCTGATTTACATGCGGGTTGTCCAATGGCAAATATGATTGATCCATCAAGATTGAAGGTAGAAAGAAAAAAATATCCTGATGCTGGAGTGGTAACATATATAAATTCAACTGCGGAAGTAAAGGCATTGTCTGACATCTGTTGCACATCTGCGAATGGTGTAAAAGTTGCACGCTCAATACAAAACAAAGAAATAATCTTTGTTCCTGACAAGTATCTTGGCTCCTATGTCGCACGCCAGATCCCAGAAAAAAAATTCCATCTTTATAATGGATACTGTCCAACCCATATGCTCTTCAGTAAAGAAGGAATTTTGAAACTAAAAGAAAAATATCCCAATGCCCAGGTTTTGGTTCATCCTGAATGCCGAACAGAAGTCCAGGAGATTGCAGATGCAGTCTGCTCAACTTCCCAGATGATAACCTTTGCAAAAAACAGTTCAACCCGTCAATTTATCATCTGCACTGAAATCGGTTTATTACATCGCCTGAAAAAAGAAAATCCTGATAAGGAATTCTTCCCAGGAAATCCCAATGCCCTGTGTCCGAATATGAAATTGACTACCTTAGAAAAAGTCCTCTGGTCTCTTGAAGATATGAAATACGAAATTACTGTTGATGAAAAAATCAGGAAAAAGGCACTTGCATCAATAGACCGAATGATAAGGATTTAGCAGGACCTTAACTCCCTTCTATATCATAAAAAACCAGGCCCGAAATCAATTTTGGATAAAAATCTGTTGATTTTTGTGGCATGCGTTCTCGGTTTTTTGCGACATCGCGCACCTGTTCTGGTCTTGTCGGATTCATTAGAAAGGCAAACTGAAATTCACCTGCATCCACTCTTTTTATTGTCTCTTCTATTCCCCGCTGGTATCTGATATGGTCCTCTATTTTCTCAGGTTTTATCCCGAGAATGTTCTCAATCAAAAGCGTGTGTAGTATTGCCACATCGAGATTTTGATATTCCTTGCTCCGGTCCGGCAATATTCGTGCCATTGAACTAACATCTTTTAACTTAAGAATTAGACTTTTTCCTTTTGAGTAGAATCCGAATGCGTGCATTCTTTCTTTTTCCAGGTTTGATTTCAAGTCGTGTTTTGAAGTCTCTTTTATCTCAAAAAATTCTCTTGCCCTGCGGATAAAGGCTTCAGCATCAAAATCAGTCAAATTCATTATCAGACGATGGGTTGGCAGAATAACAAGTCCAGAGTCCTGAATATTCACAAGGGTAACCATTTTGAAATTTGCCGGATGGTCTTTGTTTATATCACCAAGTTCATTACGGTAGTTGAAGAAGGTTTCATACCTATGGTGTCCATCTGCAATAACAAATATTGCATCTTTTAGAACCACTGAAATCTTCTTGACTATTTCTTTATTATTAATCTGCCATAATTTGTGGGTAATATCCCGATCATCCTTTACATTGATAAGCGGCTCTTTACATTCTTTTTCAATCAAGTCCATTACCATATTTTCCGGATCAGTGTAAAGCAGGAACACTGGCTCAAAATCTTTCTTTGTGATTCTTGTAAGGCTCAACCGATCTTCTTTGGGCTTGGAAAGGGTTTTTTCATGAGGCAGGATATTGCCTTTGCCCAGTTCCTCAAGTCTCAACCTGCAGATAAAACCCTTTCTTGTATAATGCCTGCCCTCAAGGGAAAATTCCTGAAAATATGGATATATTGAATCCTTCTTATCCTGAATGAATATTTTGTCCTTCAGCCAGTCCTGGACACAGTTTTTTGCATTCTCATATTCCTGCTGGCGATTATGCCCATCTGCATAATGCGTAAGAACCAGATTTACAAAATTGTATGGACTTCTTTTTTTGTATTCCTTTTCCATCTCATCTGTGATCTGGTCATAGGGCTGGGTTATCACATGTGAAAGATTCTTTATCTTTTTAAGATTGTATCTTATTCCTTTAAATGGCTTCACCTCAGGCATTGCCTAACCTCCTTTATAGCCAAGAAACAGACAAACTCACGCAGATTAATGCCAAAAATTCAGGCATTTAGGTATTTTTGATTTTTGGGAATTTACTTCAATGCATCCCTTACCAATTCTGCAATCTGAACACCTGCTCTCTGCTGTCCTTCCTCGGTCTGGGCTCCGATATGAGGTGTAAGAACAACCTGTTCAAGACTGAATAATTTGTGTTCTTTTGCAGGTTCAACCTCATACACATCCAGGCATGCAACCCGTACCTTTCCTGAAACAATCGCATCATACAGGGCATCTTCGTCAACCACACCACCCCTTGCACAATTAACAATAACAACACCTGTTTTCATTTTATCAAAGGCTGATTTGTTCAACAAATGGGCAGTTTCTTTTGTCTTGGGGATATGAAGAGAAATATAATCAGAATTCTTCAGCAAGGTATCAAGGTCAACGACCTTTGCAAAATCAGAAGATTTGACATAAGGATCATACGCAAGAACCTCCATACCCAATGCCTTTGCCCTCTTTGCGAGTTCAGAACCAATCCGACCTATCCCGATGATCCCAAGGGTCTTGCCATATACTTCAAAACCGTGAAATTTTTTCTTTTCCCATTTGCCTGCCTTTGTTGACGCAGTTGCCTGAGGAATCATCCTTGCTGCAGAGAGCATCATTCCGAGGGCGAGTTCTGCAACTGATATAGAGGTTGCTGCTGGTGTATTTACAACCTTAATTCCTTTTGCCTTTGCTGCCTCAGCGTCCACATTATCCAATCCAACACCTGCCCTGCCAATTACCTTCAGTTTCTTACCTGCCTCAATGACCTCTTTGGTTACCTTTGTTGCACTCCGCACAATGATTGCATCAAAATCCGGAATGGTCTTTATAAGTTCTTCAGGCGGCATTCCGGTTTTTTCCACAACTTCAAAACCACTCTTCTTCAAAATTTCAGTTCCTTCTTTAGCAATTGGATCAGAAATCAAGACTTTCAATTTGACCTCCTTTGGATAATTATATCCAAAATTTTATTAAAATCAATGATTGACAGAAATGTTTCTGTGATTATAATAAAATATGCATTCAACAACTATACTTGGTCTGCGTCGGGACAATAAAGCTTCAATCGGTTGTGATGGTCAGGTCACGACCGGTGAGACCATAATGAAACATCGCGCAAGAAAGATTCGTAAAATGTATAATGACAAAATTCTTGTGGGCTTTGCGGGTGCGACTGCTGATGCCCTGACATTATTTGAAAGGTTTGAAGCCAAATTGGAAGAATTTCGTGGCAATGTACCTAGGAGCGTAATTGAACTTGCCAAGGAATGGCGTCAGGACAAAATCCTAAGAAGGCTTGAAGCTTTTTTAGCAATTCTTGATAAAGAGCATTCATATATTGTTTCTGGAGCCGGTGATGTGATTGAACCGGATGATGGTATTGTTGCGATCGGCTCAGGTGCTCCGTATGCCCTGGCTGCAGCAAGGGCACTTTTAAAATACACAAATCTTTCAGCACGGGAGATTGTTGAAGAATCAATAAGAACTGCTGCCCAGATTTGTATTTACACAAACACTGAAATTTCTACTGAAGATTTGTAATTCAGACACAGCACTGATTTATCTGAAAACCAAATTATTTTATGCGCGGAAGAATTAACTTCAATTTTTTCAGGGCATTTTCTCTTATTTGCCGCACCCGTTCTTTTGTAATATTCATCAACCTACTTATATCCTCAAGACTCTGCGCTTCATAATCACCGAGTCCAAAATTCCTTTCTATTATTTCTTTCTCTCTGGGTGCAAGTTTTTTCAAAGCCTTTTGAATTCGTTCAGTCTCCTGTTTTTGCTTTAGTATCTCTTCAGGTGATGGCAGGACAAATTTTTCTCCAGACATCTGGTCAATAGAAATTGTTTCAACTAACGGTGTAGACTCTTCATCACTGCTGTATGTCTCATCAAGCGAAAGAATTGGCAAAAGTTCAGTAAGCGCATTGGAAACCTGATGGGTTGAAACTCTAAAATGCTGAGCAATTTCTTGAATGGTCGGTTCTCTACCCTTATCCTGAACAAACGCAGGAATGAATGACTTTATCCTCTTTGCCAGATGGCTCTTGGAAACAATCTCCTGGTCTGCATATATTGCCTTGTGGAGTGACCGCTTGATCCACCAGGTTGAATAGGTACTTAATCTGTAACCTTTGCGTTCATCAAACTTTTCAATTGCATGTATCAAGCCCTGGGTTCCGGCATTAATCAATTCAGTCAGGGTCAAACCATAATCAAGAAAATTCTTGCATAAATGTAGTACATTCCGTAAATTTGAAAGAATAAGTTTTTCTTTTGCCTCATTGTCGCCCTTTTCTCTTATGCGCTGTGCGAGCTCAGCCTCTTCTTCTCTGGTTAGAACTGGATATTTTGAAATCTCTTCAACAAATTGCTTTAGACCCCTTTCAGTTATGCGTCTTGTTATTCGCATCAATTATGGAGTCAATGCTACATACCTCTTTCTTTCTGCCCGTTGAATCTGGAATATCGTTGGCTTGCCTTTTTTCAGACCTTTAACCGCATCTCTAAAATCTGCGATGTTTTCGATCTCTTTGTTGCCGATTCCAATAATAGCATCACCGACTTGAATTCCTGCCTCTTCAGCAGGTGAACTTGATTCTACCCCGGTTACCAAAACACCTTTCTTCACGACTACATTATATCCCTTTGCTTCAGGGCTGTCAATATCCACCACCTGCAATCCGAGTTCTGTCTCCTTGTTCTCATCTGTCTGGGTTGCAACCTGCTCTTCCATTTCACCAATCTTTATGCGTAATTCCATTGGTTTGCCATTTCTGATCAATTTCAATTTTACATTCTTGCCCGGTGAAGTAGAAGCAACAAGCAGCCGGAATGACTGGACATCCGTCACATTTTTACCGTCAAATTCAATGATAACATCTCCTTCCTTTATTCCAGCCTTGTCCGCAGGTGAGTTGGCAACAACTTCATTTATCAGAACTCCCTCAAGTGACTGAAGGTTTAATGCCTCTTTCATATCTTCGGTCAGGTCTTCAAGATATACGCCAAGATATCCCCTGGTGACCTTGCCTTTTGTCTTCAATTCATCAATTATGGTTTTTGCAAGATTGACCGGAATAGCAAAGCCTATCCCAATATTTCCCCCACTTGTTGAAGTAATAGCAGTATTTATTCCGATAACTTCGCCCTGCAGGTTAATAAGTGGTCCCCCAGAGTTTCCCGGATTGATTGCCGCATCAGTTTGGAGAAAATTCTGAAAATCAGGACCTTCGCTCAAAGGGATGTGACTCCTGCCTTTTGCCGATATCACGCCCACGGTAACGGTTCCTTCAAGATTGAAAGGATTTCCAACTGCCATCACCCAATCACCAACTTTTATTTTATCAGAATCGCCGAGTTTCAAATATGGTAATCTTTCTTTTGTATCTATTTTGAGCAAGGCAATGTCTGTGCGTGAATCAGACCCAATGATTTTTATGTCATTGCCTTTGTATTCTTTCTTGTTGGTCAATCTTATGACTATATTTGATGCATTCTTTATTACATGAGAATTTGTGATAAGATAACCGTCTTCAGAGATTATGAATCCTGAACCGAGTGTTCGAGATTTGCTTTCCCCAGGGGGAAAATTCTTGAAGAAATCACGGAAAAAATCTTCAAATGGTCCTCTGAAATTCCATTCAAAATTATCAAACCCAGTCTTTACTGTCCGCTCTGCAGATATGTTAACCACTGCCGGCGATACCATTTCAGCAACTCGTGTAAACGGACTTTCACCCTGTTCAGTGATTATCGGATTGATACTGCCGGTTCCCTGACTTGCCTCTGTGCGGTTTGAAAGGACTGGAATACCCACACTGATAATCAAACCAAAAAGAAACGCAAATATTGCCGCAACACCCGCAATAATACCGGCAGATTTTAGAGAAATTTTTCCATCCATTTATCACTCCTTTTATTTTACCTCAACTTCAATCTCTTTTGGCTTCAGAGTTTCTGGTTTTGGAAGGGTAATATGGAGAACACCATCTTTGTAAACCGCCTTAATTTTGTTCACATCAACCTCACTGGGTAGAGAAATTGTTCTTGAAAATTTTCCGTATGACCTTTCAATCCGATGATAGGTTTTGTTCTTTGTCTCCTCTTCCTGTTTTCTTTCACCGGATATAGTCAGAAGATTGCCCCTGACCGCAATTTTGACATCCTCTTTTTTCAAACCGGGTAATTCTGCTTTCACAATGAAATTTTCATTATCTTCTTCAATGTCAATAACCGGTAACCATATCCCTTCTGGCTCTTCAGCCATGTGTTTTCCAAAAAAAGTGTTAACAAGTCTATCCATATCTTCGCGCAAAGAAATCAGTTCCCTGAAAGGATCCCACTTTTTTATCTGTCTATCTGACATAGTTAACCTCCTTTCGTAATTTTATTTTTTCTGACCAATTTTTTTGTATTCTGCTTCTTTCTTTTTTATTTCGTTCTTGAGTTTTTTGATCTTTTGAGTTATGGATTTTATCCTTGAACTACCCTTGAAATCTTCATTCCCTTTCAGCGGGAAAAAAGCATAAAATGCCTGACCAAGTTCTCTAAACATTTCCTGCAACTGTCTTTTCAACTCAAATATTTCAATCTTCAATTTTCCCTTCAAAGTCAGGTCTCCAGCTTCTTTGCTCAAAACCTTAGAAGCATCCTCAAGCCAGCGCGAAAAATCATCCAAAAATTTAGCCATTTTTCCTCCTGTATATTATTATGACAATGAACAATTGTTTGAGTTTAGTGGAACAAAACAGATTGTGTTGACATAGTATGATAATTAGATATACTCTAACTAAATATGTTAGCGATAATCATACTGTCCGTGATTCTCCCTTCTGAACAGACAGATTCTACGATTGTAAAAAAACCGGATTATTTTGTTTCCGGGGTGAGTGGCGTGATTGGTGGCATAGCTGGATTCGGAGCAACTGCCTATTTCACCAGCGTATGTCTAACCAACACCGGTGGTAGTAATTTTCAAGCCGAGATGAGTTATATTATTGGTTACACTATTGGAATGCCTGTTTGTGCATCAGTATTTGTCCATTTTAATCCTTATAACAAATATCGGTCAAAAAAATCTTTTTTACTGTCACTAAAACATAGTTTGATCGGAGTCCAGGTCGGACTCTGCGCAATTCTTGTCGCCTCGCATATTTCAAGGGATACAAAATACTGGGCAGGCTGTTTTGTCCTACCTTTTCCGGTCATTGGTGCAATAAGAGGTTATCATTCCCTGCCCTTAGAAATCAAGAATGAAAACATTGATAAGAAGGACTCAATGATTAAAACAGGCAACCCTAAAATATGTTGCAAAATTCTTTACCTTGAATTGAAATGAAAAGCCTTATTTTGTTCATAATCCTTTTCTTTTTTATTTCCTGCGAAGATTATTATGGAAAGCCAGTACCTCTTGGCGACGAATTTGAAGACCACTGGTGCCCTGTTAATTGCAACGGCTTGATTGGTCACATTGAAGCATCAAAAATCAATTCAAACGAGTTTTTTATTATTGATGAAGAAAATGTGTATGTTCTTGGCGATACAACCGCCCGAATAGTGCCTCTTTTTACATATTTATCTCATCAGTTGACTACACTTACTTCATCTTTCTTGTATCCGCAGCGATTGCTCATTGGTACTGCTGAAGGGAATATATATTATTGTACTATGAATGAGGTTATGACTGAAATCAGTACACCCGAAATAAACAATATTACATTCCTCTCATTTTCCCCTCTTGATACAACAACTATTTTCATATCTGATGGATATCTTTTGCTTAAATCCTCCCTTCCATGTACTTCTTTTGATACTCTATTTTACAACTCTGAAAGGATTGTCAATCTTACAATCCAGGAATCAGGTGAAATATTTCTAACAACAGAGCATAATTTATTCCACTCAGCAATTCAGGATTCTCTATGGGACACACTTTTTGTCTCAGCTACCGAGTTGATAAAAGGTTTCACCATTGATAGAAAACAAAATCTTTATCTTTCAATCCATAACAGGATTTTGAAATCTGAAAACGGTCAATACTGGAGTGAGCTTTACAGTGATACGCTCGGTAATTTCTCAATCGCTGGAATTGACGATGGACTATTGCTCGTACACTCAGAGGGAACAAATGTCAACGCATTTAAATTGCAGGCAGAAGGACAGATACATGACATTTCAACGGGGATAGTCCATAATTTCCCCTATCTATCAGCCTTACCTTTATTGATTGCAGTAAATGGTAACCGTTATCTTATGTCATTCAATGATGGCGATGAACAGGAATCCGCCCTATTATCTTTCTTTGATACACTTCTGCCCCCGTGATATTGTTTCTTATCAGCATTATACCAGTAGAAATCGGATTAAGGATAGATTATTGCACAATTGACCATTTTAACAACCATTTCCAATTTCTTGAAAATAAAGCATCAACGCTTGGCTGGAATGGTAGTTTTAGTAGATTTGGTCATTTTCTCTACTCGCCAATACTGGAGACACATTTTATCACCATTGAAAATTTTTCAACAAGTATCTGTTTTTCCTATTTTCACGATAAAAATGAGGGTAATTTTGCCTATAATACTACCATTGATACATTCAGGTTACGAGAAATCTGGAGTTACTGGCAATTGCCAATTGATGTAAAACTAAATCTGAATATCGGACCCATTATCTTCACAAGTGGTTTTGAATTCTCATACACGAAATTGACCGTAGATGCACAGGCTAATTATCAGATGAACGAAAACTATCCAAGATTTTTTGACAGTTTTGATATCGGCCTATTTGCTGGTTTTTGCAAAGATTTTAAAATGATTCAATTACAGATTTTTTACAATTATGCACGTATTGATCAGTTTCACAACAGAGAAAAGTATCTATATTATGATGAAAATGAGGGGTACATTTACACTGGTCCAGAAAATCATGGCGATCCAAGTGCAGTCCTGAACCATTCAGGAATAGGGGTAAATATATTGTATAGACTGTTTTAGTGAGAGATTATACTTCTCTTATTTCCTTCTCTTTTTTCTTTAGAATTTCATCGGTCTTTTTTATGTATTCATCAGTCATTTTTTGAATTGCTTCCTGTGCCTTGAATGAATCATCCTCAGAAATCTTCTTTTCCTTTTCAATCTTTTTCAAATCATTATTTGCATCACGGCGGATATTTCTTACTGCGACCCTGCATTCTTCAGCCAATTTCTGAGTGAGTTTTACAAGTTCTTCTCTGCGCTCAGCAGTTAAAGGTGGCAAAGAAAGCCTGATTACATTTCCATCACTATTTGGTGTAAGTCCGATATCTGCCTTGTATATTGCCTTTTCAATTGCAGACAAAGCCTGTTTATCCCAGGGCTGGATAACAATCAGGCGTGGTTCAGGAATACTGATACTCGCGACCTGGTTCAAAGGCAAAACACTATCATAGTATTCAACCTTCACACCATCAAGCAGCGCAGGTGTTGCTCGACCCGTACGGATCTTAGAAAATTCCTGATTTAAAAGGCTGATTGATTTCTCCATTTTTTGGCGTGCATCATCCTTTATCTTCTGGATCATTTAATGCCTCCTGAAAAATGCCTAATAAACAAAGGTTCCAACTTCCTCTCCAAGAACAATCTTTTTGAGAGGATGTTTCATAAGATTATACACACAAATCGGGATTTTTGCTTCCCTGCAAATTCTAAATGCCGTTATATCCATCACCTTTAAATTCTTATCAATGGCTTGTTCGTATGTTATTCTTCTATAGAATTTTGCCTTCCTGTCTTTCTTGGGATCGGCTGAATATACGCCTTCAACCTTTGTTCCCTTAATCAGAAGTTCTGCAGATAATTCTACTGCACGCAGTGCTGCCGCGGTGTCAGTAGTAAACAAAGGGTTGCCGGTTCCACCAACCAGAATTATTACTCCACCCTGATTATATATTGTCTGGTCTTCTATCTTGTGAAAACTCTCTACAAAGCCAGTAACTTCAAAACTACTCCTTAAATAGACATTGTCAATCTTTTTTTTCAGATAAGAATAGAGTGCCATACCATTGATTACCGTTGCTACCATTCCACACAAATCAGCATCCACAGGGTTTAACCAGGATACTTCCTTACCCCTGATGATGTTGCCGCCACCAATAACCACCGCCACCTTGACACCAAGGCTATAAACCGAGACAATCTGCCTGGTGATATAATCTAAGACTGCAGGCGTCAAGACTTCATTGTCTTTTCCGAGGATTTCTCCGGAAATTTTAAGAAGAATTCTCTTGTATTTTATTCTGGCTTTATTCACCGAGGCGAAAACGGATAAACCTGCGGATAACAATATTTTCGCCAAATTTCGCAATCTGTTCTTTTAGATAATCACCCACGGTTTTTTCTGGAA
>JBDRWH010000043.1:0-11709 GCA_039802325.1 Caldifarciminota bacterium | reverse complement strand
ATATTATGAGGTTATCTGGGATGGTAAGGATGATTTGAATCGTCAGTTGCCTGCGGGTGTGTATTTTTTGACCTATCAGATGGGCACCTCAAAGGCAACGGCAAAGGTGGTGATGGTAAGATAATTAGAAAATTTGGCCTAAAAGGTTTACATCTTAACTCCAAGGCGTAGATTTTATGTGGAGTTAATCCGTAAGGATTTTATAGGAGTTAATCCAAGTTGCGACAAATCTAAAACTCTTTTCTAAACTGGTAACAAGGTGTGTTAACGCTTGCTTATTGTTCTTGACAGGGTGAAAATAATATATATTATATCAATATGTTCAAAGTCTTGAAAAGAGACCAAAATACGAGCGCACGCCTTGGTCTACTAAAAACAAAGCATTTTGAAGTCGCAACTCCAAATTTTATGCCGGTTGCAACCCAGGGAACGGTGAAAACCCTGTGCCCGGAAGAATTGAAAAAGATTGGTGTAGAAATAATTGTCTGCAATACCTACCATCTTATGCAGAGACCTGGTACTGATTTGATAAAAAAACTTGGTGGTATTCACAAATTTATGGACTGGGACAGGGCAATTCTGACCGATTCTGGTGGATTTCAGGCATATTCTTTGAGTGAATTGAGAAATGTGAATGACGATGGTTTAACATTTTCTTCTCACATTGACGGATCCAGAATCACGCTTACACCAGAGACCGCAATTGAGATACAAAAGAACCTTGGTGCTGATATTGCAATGTGTCTTGACTTCTTTACCCCATTCCCTTCGGAATTGGTTGAAGCAAGGATTGCTGTAGAACGAACAGTTAACTGGGCAAGAAGAAGTCTTAGGGTAAAAAAAAACCACGGATTTTTGCAATTATCCAGGGCGCAACCTATAAAGAACTTCGCCGTGAATGCACCGAACGCCTGATGGAATTACAATTCCCCGGTTATGGAATTGGCGGATTAATGATCGGTGAACCATCTAACCTGACAATGGAAATGGTCAACGAAGTAAATGGCATAATCCCTGAAACCAAGATTAGATATTTGATGGGTTGTGGTTATCCAGAAGACATTCTTGAAGCAGTCAGTTTGGGTGTGGATTTATTTGACTGTGTTCTTCCCACGAGAAATGGTCGTACCGGCATGGCTTTTACATCAGAAGGTAAGATAATTATAAAGAGCGGTCGCTATGCAAATGACAAAAAACCCCTTGATCAAAACTGTAATTGCTATACCTGCAGGAACTTCAGCCGTGCATACTTGCGCCATTTGTTCAATTCTGGTGAAGCACTTGGTGGCCGATTGGTTAGTTATCATAACATTAAGTTCTATATAGAGTTGATGAAAAAAATTCGTCTCCACATCAGAACTGGTGATTATGACAGATTTTTACGAAAAACAAAGCCTTTTTTTGACTTTCGCCAGGAAACGAATAATGGTTAATTTGCCTCTTGACATTCTTGCAATTATATATATAATATTAAAATTTGTTTAAGGGGATTAGCCCCGTATGGAGTTAGTTTTTGAATTTGGCTACAAAGCAAAGGAGTGAATATGTTTGGGAAAAAGAAAAGAGTGATCGGTCTTGATATTGGTTCAAGTCAAACAAAGATTGTTGAGCTTTCGCCAGGCAAGACCAGGAAATTGATCAACTATGGCATATCAAAGATATTGCCGGATGCGATTGTGGAAGGTGAGATAATTGACCGAGAGGCAGTCCTTGATTCAATTAGAACCCTTCTTGAATCCCGCAATATCACAACCAAGGATGTCGTAATTGGTCTTGCTGGACGGGATGTCATCATCAAACGGATTGTAATGGACCGTTTGAGTGAAGCAGAAACCAGGGAACAAATAAAGTGGGAGGCGGAACAATATGTGCCATTTGATATAAATGAGGTCACCCTGGATTTTGATGTTGTAAATCCCAACTTTGGCGAAAACCAACAAGAAGTAGTTCTTGTGGCTGCCAAAAATGAGTTGATAAGCAATCTGAGTACTCTGCTAAAAGACCTGAATCTCAATCCGGTTGTTATTGATACCGCAGCATTTGCTCTGCAAAATGCATATGAATACAACTATCCACCAAGTCCGGATGAATCAATTGGATTGTTGAACATTGGCGCAGGAATGACAGTAATCAATGTGGTAAGAGGTGGTTCATCATTATTGGCGCGGGATGTCTACTACGGCGTAAACTCATATATCAATAAACTGCAGAAAGAAATTGGATTCAACTATGAGGATGCGGCTAACGCGGTAAAAGGCACGATTCCGGTTGGTGCTTCTCAGGAATCTATTCAGGGTGTTTTTGAATCATTTGTTAATGATCTGAGTACGCAGATTGAAAGAAGTCTTCAATTCCTCTCAACTGTGACCGGTGAAGAAAAGGTTAACAAAATGTTCATAACCGGTGGTGGCGCATTAATACCGAATCTTGTTGAGTATCTAAAACGGCGTTTGAATGTAAATGTTGAAGTCCTTAATCCATTCAAAAACATTCTTTATGACCCCACAATATTCGCACCTGAAGGGGTCGATGTAATTGGTCCGGTTTTAACCCAGGCAGTTGGTCTTGCACTAAGGGGGGACTAATGATAAAAATAGACCTATCGCCAAGCCCTAAAAAGGCAAAGGCGACAAAAGCCAAACCCGCAAAACCTGGTGCACCGGCGGTCAAATTACCCTCCATTAAGTTAGGTGCACTCTATATATTTGGAATTGCGGTAGTTGTTATCATTATCGCACTTTTTCTGATTATACAAACAAGCAAAATGGGTGGGCTAAATCGTAACATTACTGAGTTGAGAACAAGACTTGATGAACTAAAGGTGTATGTAGCAACAGTTGACAGTCTGAAGAAGCGCGAAAAGGAATTAATGGCACTCATTTCACCGATTCGCGAGTTGAATCAGAATCGCTTCTTGATTGCCCACATTCTTGATGAGGTATCAGCACGAATTCCCGAATTTACCTGGTTGACCATGCTCAATATAAGTGCACAGAATATCAACATAAAAGGAACCACAGCCTCAAATCTCCTGGTCGCTGACTTTATGAACCGATTAGAAGAATCCCCTTATATTGCCAATGTTGACCTTACGGTCTTGGAGAAAAAGACGATTGAAAAACAGGAGATGATGGAATTTACACTTACCGCAAATGTCAAAATTGATACAATCCCGGGAGGTACCAAATGAATTTAAGAGAACCAAAGACCCAGCAGACAATAGTGTTTTTTGTAATCCTGATCCTGGTGTTAATTCTCTTTTTCAGATTCCCGTATACCTCAAACCAGAAAAAGATAAAAAGCCTTGAGGCAAAGAGAGACTCATTACAAATTAAAGTCCAAGAGGCCGAGGCAGCAAAGGCGCGTCTACCTGAATTGCAGGCAAGAATTGCCAGGCTTGAAGCAGAATGGGAAGTTGCAAAAGAGATGTTACCGCAGGAAAAGGAAATTCCAAAATTGATCCAGCAAATATCTAATTCTGGGACTAAGGCAGGTGTAAGTTTTCTGCTTTTTAAACCGAGTGGTCCAGTTTCAAAAGCGAATTATTCAGAAATACCCGTGCAAATCAAGGTGACATGTGGATATCACCAACTTGGTAAATTTCTTTCCAATATTGGTAATCTATCACGAATTGTGAATGTTCCAGGGATAAAAATCGCCCATGGTAAAGACCGCAGCACTGAAGCAGAACTGCAGGCAATCACCTATACAGTTGCGAAAAAACAGGAGGTGCCAAGTGGTGCTCCACGCCGTCGGTAGTATTCTTTCTTTACTTATTATATTTAACCAAACACCATCCGGTGATTCGCTGTTTCCGGTTGAGAAATATAATTATGAACAGGCAGGACGAAGGGATCCATTTGTTCCGCTATTGGGTCTGGAACTGGGTGGTGGAAAAACTGGTCATTTAAGTCCGGAAAATCTGCGTCTGATCGGTGTCCTCTGGGGTGATCGCGGTTACTACGCCTTGGTAAAAGATGGCCAGGATAATGGTTATATTCTTAAACGCGGTGACCGCGTTGCTGGCGGTCATGTCAGTGAGATTAATCGCCAGGCAATTATTTTTGAAATTATGCACGCGGGAGTAGTAACAAAATATGAAATAAGGCTTCAAGAGGAAAAGGAAAGGAGGTAAATTATGAGATTTTTGTTGACAATTCTCTCAATACTCTCTCTAATGCAGGGTGTAGTTATTAAAGACATAATAGTAAAATCTGAGGGAGTAAATACAAAATTAATTCTTGAAGCAGATGGACCATTCATTGCCAATGCCTTTAGTCTTAAAGATCCATCACGCATGGTGGTTGACTGTTCTGGAGTATCAAGCAACCTGATTGGAAAGACCTATGCCCCCAATTCCGGTGGAATTAAAGATATTTCTGTAACCGGATTTGCCGGACAACCGGATCTTATTAGGGTTGTAGCAAAATTGAACCAGGACTATTCTTTTTTAACTGCAACCGAGGGAAACAATTTTGTTGTCACTCTGCTAACAGGACTCACTGCCCAGATACCACAGTGGCAGGCAGTCGGCTCGCAGCCTGTCGCTTCTGTTTCAACAGAGACTCCTCCACCAGCTGTTCCTACATCAAAGCCGCCTGTCAGTATTACAGGGCGACCAATCAGTATTGACCTTGAAAATGCTGATATTCTAACGGTGTTAAGGGCATTGTCAGAGTATGCAGGTGTAAACATTGTTGCGGGTAAAGATGTAAAAGGGACAGTAACCGTCAGATTGCACAATGTTCCCTGGCATCAGGCACTGGATATCATACTGCGCGCTGCTGGTTATGCATATCGTGAAGACCCAGGAGTTATTCGTGTGGATACCGCAGAAAACCTTGATAAACAGGATTTTGACCTACCACTCATTTCTAATATATACAAACTTGAATTTGCCAATCCGAGTGAAATGTTAAATAAAATAACTGCAATGCTTTCTCCAAAAGGCAAGGCAAATGTTGATGAAAGAACCAATTCTGTTGTAGTAACTGAGGTGCAACCCATTCATGACAAGATTAAACAACTGGTGAAATTGCTTGATACACCAACCCCACAGGTTGAAATCATGGCTAAGGTAGTTGATATTGATGCGTCTCAATCACAGGGTTTAGGAATAGACTGGACTATCAAAGGATTGGAAACCAGATTAATACGTGCTGATCTTACCAGCAATGCCAATCCAGCAATTGCCGGATATGGTGTTTTCAATATTGGAAGTGTACCTTCACTTGCCCAGGTTTCTGCCACAATCAATCTGCTTGAAGAAAAAGGTAAGGCAAATACGATATCAGCACCACGCGTGTCAGCTGTAGACAATAAGAAGGCATCAATCCTTGGTGGTCAGCGCTTTGGCATTCCAACCAGAGACCTTGCAGGTAACACGGTGATTCAGTTCTACACAGTTGGTACTAAACTTGAAGTGACACCACACATAAATTCATTAGAAGAAATTACTATGGAAATCCATGCCGAGGTGAGTGAACTTGATAAAGCCTCAGCACTGGCTGGAAGACCTATTATTACCACCTCAGAAGCAGATTCAAAGGTACTTGTGAAAGATGGGAATACAGTTGTGATCGGTGGTTTCATTAGAAAGAAAGAAACGAAAAATGTTCGGGGTATACCAATCCTGAAAGACATTCCTCTTCTTGGTGCGCTCTTTAGAGAAACGACCACAACCTATGAAGACCGCGAACTCTTGATATTCATCACCCCGACCATAATCAAGTAAAAAGGATAATGTAGAAGTAACATTACCAAGCGCCATAGTTTGACATAAACCCCGAATCACCTTAGACCGTGATTCGGGGTTTCCTAAATATAATGAAAATTCTCGCAGGTTCAAATAAGGGTAGATATCTTAAGGTCGCAAAGACTGGTATTCGACCTACAAAAGCCATCGTGCGTTCCGCAATATTCAACATATTGCGTGATTGTATTTACAACGCCGATGTCATAGATATTTTTGCAGGTACCGGCGCCCTTGGGATAGAAGCTTTATCTCAGGGTGCAAGATCTTGCGTTTTTATTGAACAAAATCCTAAAGTACTTCTGGAAAATATCAAACAATTGAAGATACAGAAGGAAATACAGGTTATTAGACAGGATTTCAGACCCGCCTTGAAAAAATTGCTCGGAAAAAAATTTGATATAGCCTTTATTGATCCGCCTTACAAAAAAGGATTCCTTGTAGAAACTCTCAGATTAATTTACTTTTATGGACTCATGAGAAGAGAGGGAATTATTGTTGCTGAATACCCATACTTTAATCGTTTAGTAATACCCCAGGAGTTTATTGTCTTAAAAGAAAAAAAATATGGTGATACGCTGTTATCATTTTTAAGATTGAAATATAATAACAAGGAGTTAGAATGAAAAAAGCAGTGTATGCTGGAACATTTGATCCCATTACTTATGGTCACATTGATGTTATTGAAAGAGCAACAAAAATCTTTGACAAGATAATAATTGGCGTAAGCAATAGTCCCAAACAAACACTCTTTTCCCTTGAAGAAAGAATCGCCATGATTGAAATGATTTACCAGCACAACTCCAAAGTATCTGTTCAGGGCTTCTCATCATTGCTTGTTGATTTTGTCAAATCAGTTTCAGCAAAAACAATTATCCGTGGGGTCAGGGCGGTTTCTGATTTTGACTATGAATTTCAACTTGCTTTAATGAATAGAAATTTGAATGCCGAGATTGATACACTATTTCTTATGCCTTCCGAGAAATATATTTTTGTCAGTTCCTCTCTGGTTAAAGAAATTGCCGCCCTTGGTGGCGATATTTCAAAACTTGTACCACCAGTAGTACAACGCAGATTGATAAAGAAACTAAATCTTAAACCTTAATACTCCTCTCAATAAACATATGACGTTTTATCTTCTGGGTTGTTGTTTTAGGAAATTCTTCTTCTCTGATTTCAAATTTTGTTATCCGTTTATAAACAATTAAGCTTTCATTTATCCTTTTGATCTCGTCTCTGAATATCTTCTCAATATCCGAGACACCAAGGGTGATATTTTGACTGATGCTATATTGCTCAAGTAATTCATAGTCTGGAAAAATCAACGCACACACTTCCTCTTTTTTGGTCACAGGATCAATTCTGGGTACAACAAGCACTTCTTTTATCCATTTGCTTGCAATCAATTTCTCTTCTAATTCTTCAGGAATAATATTTTTACCTGTAGCCGTCACAATAAGACTCTTTTTCCTTCCTGTTATATAAATGTAACCGTCATTGTCAATATATCCAAGATCACCCGTATAAAGCCAACCGTCTTTTATGATTTCATCTGTTGCTTCTTTATTATTATAATAGCCCAGCATTACATTTGGACCACGAACAGTGATTTCACCAATACCATTCTCATCAGGTTCACATATCTTTACTTCAACTCCAGGAATTGGTTTTCCAACAGAATTATTTTTCGGTCTTTCAAGAGGATTTACAGAAATGACTGGCGCTGACTCAGTCAGTCCATATCCCTGTAAGATTGAAATGCCTAATAGTTCTAATCCCTGAGCGACTTTAGTTGAAAGTGCCGCACCACCCGACACTGTAAGTCGTAAATTTCCCAGACCCATTTCTTTTCTAACCTTACTGAATAATGGTCTTCGCAAAAATTTTAACACCGAAGAGATTCCGCTTATAGTAGAAAAAACCACTTTTGTGGGAAGTGGTGCGCTGGCAATTTTTCTATGAAGACCCGCAAGAAGTTTTTCAAATAGTAGTGGCACAGCAATCAAACAGGTTACCCGGGCTTCCTTCAGTGTAGCAATCAACTCATTTGGTTTCAGACTTGGCGGATAGTATATTGCAGAACCCTTATATAAAGGGTATAGAAAACCACAGGTTGCTTCAAAAGTATGATGCATTGGTATCACTGATACAAAGGTGTCATCTTCGTATATCGGAATAACTTTTTCTATCGCGAGCAAGTTGGAGATTATGTTCTTATGACTGAGCATTACTGCTTTTGCTAGACCTGTAGTACCGGATGTAAATATCAAAATCGCCAGCGAATCAGGATTTATGTCAATAATCTTCTCTTCTTTGGTCTCAGATAACTGTGCTATTTGTTTCATATTTATCAACCATTTCAAATCTTTGAGTTCGCCTTTAATTGATTCCAATTTATAGGCATAATTATCAGAACATATTACTCCTTTCGCTGCACTTTCACGGAGAATATGTAACAATTCACCTTCGGAAAGCATTGCATCAAGGGGCACACAAACCAACCCTGCACGATTTATCGCAAGATAGCTTATTGCCCAGTTTGGACTGTTTTCTCCAAGAACGCCAAATCGATCACCAGAGGAAATGTCCAGTCCAAGTAGATGTTGCTTCAAAGCCAGTACCCGTCCTTTTAGTTGTCTGTAAGTATAGATAACCTCACCTTTTTTCAAGGCAATCTTATCAGGAACAGACTCTACAGAATTTTCAAAGACTTCACCGATTGTCTTCAACATTACCTCCCAGGATAGTAATATTATCCTTTGCTTTTTTCAGCAAAATTGGCACCAGTTCCTCGACTGTATATTTTTCACGCAAGAGAAAAAATTCTATAAGCATAGGCAAATTGACACCGCAGAGTACCTTTAGTTTCTTATTCATTCTTAAAATGTTCAAACATGATATTGCACAACTGCCACCAGGTAAGTCAACAAACAAGATTTTCTCGTGTTCATCCATTCCCACCGAGTTTTTTATGTTTTCGGCAAGGGACTCACAGGATAACTTTTCGTTAGAAAATACCTCAACCATTTCCTGTTTACCCAAAATCTTTTCTACCGTATTCAGCAGTGCTTTAGCAAATTCTCCGTGACCGATTATTATCCCCTTAATCATAAGTAAAATCCTCCTCTTGCATTGCCATAAATCTACTTATTCTATATCTTCGTCAAAATAAACACTTGGCAATTCCTTTTTTAAGAGAACTTTCTTTAATTCCTCATTATATTCGCGTGCCGCATTTATTCCTCTCAATTCCAAAAGGTAGTTCATTGCCACAACTTCTGTAATTACTGAAATGTTCTTTCCGGGTGTCAGTGGTAATAAGATATGAGGTATTTTGACTCCCAAAATTTCTTTAACCTTCCTGGCTAGGCCAAGCCGTTCATATTCACCTTTGGTCTCTTCCCAGTATACAAGCTCAATGATAATTTCTATACGCTTACGCAAGCGAATGGCTTTTACTCCAAAGATTCTAAAGATATCAACTATTCCCACGCCCCTTATCTCAAGATGGTGTTTTAATCGGTCACTCTTCTCAGCGCCGGTGCCGATCAACATTTCACCCCGTCTAACAATCTTTACCAGATCATCCGCAACAAGTCTATGCCCTCTTTCTACGAGATCAAGGGCACATTCACTCTTGCCAATTCCTGGCTTACCCAGGAATAAAACACCTACTCCATAGATATCCATTAAAGTCCCATGCAAGAAAATGTTCGGCGCCAGTTTATAATCAAGATAGGTTGACAGCGCATGGATAAAAGGAGTGGTTGATAAAGGCGTCTTTAATATTGGAATTTTTCTTTTATTCGCCTCTTCGATAATCTTCTTATCAATCTTCAAATTTTTCGTTACAATGATACAGGGAGTGCCAAGTTTCATTACCGTTGTAATCCTCTTTTCTTTTATCCTCTCCTGCAGGGTCTTTAGATACGATGTCTCGGTCTTACCAATAATCATTATCCTTTCGCTCAAGAAATATCCAGTGTAACCAGCAAGAGCAAGTCCAGGGCGGAAAATATCACAACTTGTTATCTCTCTCTGCTTTAAATACTTCTCACCCGTAATGATATCAAATGAAAAATCTTTCTTTTTTTCTTCGTACAGGGTCAGGGCAGTTATTTTATTCATAATTACACTCGTTTGGTTTTAGCGGCAATTCTCTTTCGTTCCTTGAATTTATCTTCATATTTCTGGAGTTGTCGCTCAGCCTTTTTTGTAACATCTATTATGCCCTGATAGATATCCTGGGTATTAACCTTGCAGAGAATTGTTGAATGTTTTACCAGCAATGTCAATTCAACAACGCTAATTGACTTATCTTTTTCCAAAACTAAGTGACCTTTAATGATGTGATGCTCAAACCTCTTTAATTTTGCCAGTTTCTTACCGGCAAATTCAGTAAGGGCATCAGTCAGTTCAAAATTTCTTGCTGATATTGCTATATTCACTTTACCTCCTTATGTTTAACTATTTTCTCAGAAATACAACCTTTTCAACACTCATATATTCTTCAGTACCAAGTGTCAAAAAGTAAACACCCGTTGATAATCTTTCGGGTTTCAATAATACTTCGTTTCTACCAATTTTTGATTTACCGATATTCTCTTGATACGCAAGCCGACCGCACACATCAAAGAGTTTGATTGCGACTTTTCTGGTATCTGGTGTATTGAATCTGATTCTTATTACATTCTTTGTCGGGTTGGGATAAATCCGTTCCAAAAAGAATGGTTCGGAAATTAAATCGTCTTCTCCCTGTGGACCGCCGCTCTGCTCAACTGCATTCAATATTGCAAAACCACTCAGGACCGCAAAACCCTCACCACTGGTAATCTCATCAGTTATCTCCATGATCCCATCTTCAACCACGGCCTGAGGAACTGGCTTACGAATTCTGACCCGCTCACCAGCAGGAATCCACTTGTGTTCGTTCAGTATCTCATCGGTTCTTAACCGCTGTTTACATGCTCCATTAAATTCGTGATACCAATCCCATTCAATATCATATTTGCCAGAAGGTTCAAGACCAGTTAATGAATAAATAAGCTCAGTGCCATCGTAATCCACTGTTTTATAGGGCTCTTCACCATAAACCAAAAACCCATCTCTTTGAATTGTCGCTGAAGACCGGGTCTCTCCACCAAGGTCCATCGCATAAACCGGAATCTCATCCACTGTAAATACCTTCTTACCGGTCAATAGATAATAAGGCATCTCATTACCATCAGTAAAAAGGTAATAAATGGTGCTCTTTCTTGGTCCACGAAAGAACGCTGCCTGAGGCAGTATTGATTTCGCCAAAGTATTACTTAAATTCTCCGGTTCGGTCCATCGGTAACCACTGAGTCGTGAATAATATATCTCGTAATTGGTTTCATCAATCTGTTCTGACCAGAGCACTTGATTGTTTAGACAAACCGGAAAGGTAGATAGATTAGTCCCTTTATCTAATCGCTCAACATTGCCCCAGGTTGGACTATTTATAAACTTCCTTCTACAGAGAATCTGAGAACCGGGACCAGGTAGGGGATTACCTGAAAAGACAATTGCTATCTCATCATAATTTATCCCGATTGAAGGTTGATCATAGATACCAACCGGCGAGATTACCTCTGGACCACTCCAGTTTGCACCAACCTTGTTTTGATACCGAATTTCAGAGCGAATTGCATAGGCGATATGTAGATTGTTGTACTTATCTGCAACACAGGATGGGTCGCTGATATTAACCAGTGATTCTGGTGCTGCCAAAGGCGGGGGTGGTGCATATTCATAAGCTGAATCAATCACGGTGCTGGATACCAATTCCGGATGGTTTTTGGGAAATGCATAGTAACATAGTAACCAGTACCAGCCAGCCGGGTAATAATAATAAATTGTTTTTTCCATAAAAATATGAACTGAATCTTCAGTGATACTAATAGCAGGTGATGAAAAATGCATACTCATCGGAATGG
>JBDRWH010000042.1:0-12006 GCA_039802325.1 Caldifarciminota bacterium | reverse complement strand
AAATCCACAGACTACAGGAACAAATCCCTGATTTAATGCATTTTTTATCCTTTCACCACGAATTTCAATTATCCTTGCATCAGTATGTCGGTTATCAGTAATTATGCCAACCTGTGAACCAGTGAAGGATATTGCCTTTAATCCCCATTTTTGTAATGCCATTGTGAACAATGCCACTGAAATCCTTTCTCCTGCAGTCAAGAGCATATCCATCTCCCTTGCCCTGGGATTTTTTGTTATCTGATTTGACATTTTAATCAATTCATCGGTCGTATGCCCCATTGCTGATACAACTACGACAACATCATTGTTTCTCTTCTGTTCGGATACGCGGCGTGCTGCACTCAAAATCAAATCAGCCGTGGCAACCGATGTTCCACCAAATTTAACTACAGTCAATGCCATAGATTTATTATACATAAATTCTTTATCTGGTCAACAATCTTGGCGCATTTCTTTGCTTGTTGATGCGCATTAAAGATTAGTGTTACTATTTTGAATGCGATATAGAATAAGTTTCGTTCATGCCAATTTCAAGGGGAGAAGTAACCGGAATTCCTTCAGGAGTAAATGCATCCATAATAATCTCTTGTTTCGTCATTTTTCTCTTAAAACCTCTATTCATTACATCCTTGAATGCCCTTTTACTTGCTCTCCTGTTATTTTTCGTTCTTTTCCGACTTTTAGGGTTCATTTTATCTCCTTTCTTTTTAACCCTTTTTATATAAGGCAACAAAAAAGCCCACCATTAGGTGGGCCCTTTGATACTTGAATGAATCCTTCAAGGCATCATTGGACCCAGCCTCCTTAAAAGAATAACTATCACCAATATGGCAATCAGGGAAATGATATTGATATTAAATGGGCTATTCATAACATACAATTATATTCAAAAAATGGTCTTTGTCAAGGCATAATTGGAGAGTTTCAGGACATGGTATCTATCCCAAAAGAATATTCTGGGCTAAGAAAATCAAAAAGTTTATTAAAATATATAAAGGTTCGGCAAAAAATTTTTTGAAGAAGGCAATTTTTCTCCAGTTTGAGGCAAAGATTGTGGCTTTGCGGGAGTTTCCCCGCATCTCAGACGGTGAGAAAATCAGCGTATGGTTGGGATAGGAACGAATAAAATGGTCTTTAGCACAACAGGGCATAGATGACTTAGACCTTGATGCCCAATGGATGTTATCAGCCCGAGATAGGTTCTTCTTGGATTAAAGCAACCTTATGCCTTTTGTATCCCTACGATATACAAAAGGTGAATTAACTGGATACCATTTGTCCGACAAGATCATAAGATGCATCGCTTCCGGCTGCTGAAATTTCCGCTATCCACGTCCTCTTCAACTTACCTTAATTTGTCCACTTACGCTTTCTTTGTTTCTTGAGAAACAAAGAAAGCGTTTAATCCTTACTTCAATAGAATTGCTTTTTTCAACTTTATCATATCCTTCGGTCTCTAATCGGACAAAATAGACACATAACAAATTCGTCTGAGGTTATAGGGCTTCGTAGCCCGTTTTGTAGTTCGTTAATCGTCTTTTGGCATTTTTTAATCGCAAAACTTGCCTCGTTACTTAACGAAGAAGGATTGTTTTTTCTACTTTTTGATAGTCATCGGCCTAAATCCGGTAGCCGCAGGCTTTAGCCGGCGTTAAAAAAGGCGACGCAATGTGAAGGTTGTTGCTACTACATTTCCGATTTTTGCAGAACAGTCTCTCTTACTACGATTTTTTTATTCATTGCAGAGCAATCTCTGCCACTACATTATTTGGTATGAGGTTATGCGGTTGCACTTTTCTAATAACCCCCTTTGTCCCCCTTTGAAAAAGGGGGACAAAGGGGGATTTATACTTTATTTTGATTTGTTCAAAATTTGTCTGAATTTAAAGCATTAGATCGTAGAAATTGCGATACTCCAGATAAATCTGGACGCTACAATTTAACTTGTAGCGGTTTGATTTATCAAACTTCGCTTGGGACGCCGCATCCTTATTTCAACAATATCGCCTTTTCTATCTTTTCATAACCTTTGGTTTCAAGTCTTACAAAATATACCCCGGCTGATAATCTATCGGGCTTTATCAAGACCTCGTTTATTCCAATTTTTGATTTTATTATTTCCTGCGAATGTACAAGCCGACCACTCACATCATAGAGTTTGATGGTGATTTTGCGCTCATCCGGGGAATTGAATCTGAGTCTTATTATGCCCTTTGCTGGATTTGGATATATTCTATCAAAGAAAAATGGTCTCGTAATCTGTGCCTCTCCACCCTGCGGACCGCCTCCACCTACTTCTTCAGCATAAATCTCAAACCCACTCAAGACTGCAATCGGACCATTCAAGACCTTTACTCTTATCGTAATCTCATTATCCTGCACACAGGCAGGCGGAATCCAGCCTTCTTCGGTTATCTTTTCTTTTGGCTTCACCCATCTATTGCGATGAAATATATCATCAATATTGAATTTGAGATGGATTTTATTCTGCTCTTCATGATACCATACCCAGCGAATCTTGTATTTTATATGGGGTGAATGTAGTGTCAGATGATAAATCAATTCTGTAGAATCATAGTCAAATGTCTTGTAATCTTCTATTCCAAGCACCTTGTATCCATCCCTCTGCACACAAATCGGCACCGGTGTTTCGGTCCCCATATCAAAGGCATACTTTGGAGCAACCTCAGTCAAAGGCAGATTGAGATAGTAGATATAGCCCACACTATCTATTTCACTATATTCAGTCCAGACCAAATCTATAGATGGGGGCTTGGAATTGAATAGAATCTGGGGATAGGAAATCAAATCTGTAGAATAGTTTACTTCAATCGGATTTACCTGACCACTTGCCGGAATTGCACCATAATAAAGATGGGATAGGCCATTTTCTTGCTTTGTCCAAGTAAGATACTGCCCGCTTGATATCGGCGATTCACAACTTGCCACTGTCTGGGTCTCACTCAAATTTGTTGTTCCAGTCCATGAATACCGATACCTGATTGAATCCCTTGCAGTATAGAATAGTTGAATCTGGTCTCCATGCATCCCCAAGAATGGAAAATCAACATTCTCATCAAAGACCTGAAGGCTAATATTCGTATCAACAATTGTATAATACCTCATATTCGTTGAATCACCCTCCCAGAGGATATGGGGAATACCGGCCAAATCTACGGTGATAGAAGGCGAGATGAGCAGAGGCACCAATGAATCCTGATACACATAAGGGTCATAAGGGGTGGGTGTGATACTTATCGCATCAATGGATTGATGGGTAAATGCCAATGGGTTATTAAGATTAAATTTGCCATAGATCAGATTCCTTGATTCAAGAATAATGACCTGGGGTGCAGGACCACCAGGTTCAGGATGGTAGGTCGGACCGAAATAGGATTTGAAGGTAATATAGGCAAAAGAATCTTTTATTGCTAAGGATGGTGCACCGACGCCCCAGAGGAAGGAATTGTAAGTATGCATCAGAGGAATGGACGGAGACCATTGATTATCATCAAAACAACTATATCTCAATTCCTCAAGGAAGTATGGCAAACCCTGATTATATGACCAGATACAATGGATTCTGCGATTATTATCCAATGCCAATGCCGGATATTTGCCTTGACCGATTGGAACTGGCTCAGACCACGAGGTATCTTGTAGAAATGTATGATAGACACTATCACCACAGGTAAATGCCAGATGCAATATTCCATTTCCATCCCGAATAAACCTGCGGGAGTTGTTAAAGCCTGTTGCCTCAGGGATATCTGATTGAGCAACTGTGCGCACACTTGGATAAGTCGGTGGCAGATTGATTATCTTCCGCACCAGATAATAATTATTTCCAGATTTCTCCGTCCATAAGGCAAATAACTTCTGTGTTACAGCAATACTACCATAAACAATCCCCTGGGGATAGGAAGAAATATCCGGAGATGGTTGCGAGAGATTTCCTAAATACTGCCATTCGCCAGTTCCAATCCTACGGGCATAATGGATATCATCCCCATACTTCCACAAGACCACATCCTTTGATGCAAGATAACTATAACCCTCAATTCCATAATCATCATAATCGGTATTTTCGCTCACAAGTTCAATAGACTGCACTGCGTAAGTGCTTCCGTTCCAGTTCAACTGGATAAATATAATGCCCCAGGTGTTCCCATATGCCCCTTCAAAAGTGATTCTCAGCTCATTTGTCCCTGTCCAGAGTGATGGCTCACCATAAGCATAAGCATTTGAAATATTTATAGGACTGCTCCAACTTGACGAATCAATGGTTCGGAACCAAAGCCGAATACCTCCATATGCTGCGGTGTGACTCAGAATTACTAACCTACCCGCTTTATCGTATCCAATCACAGGGTTGCCAACCCCACCAGCAGTGGTGATTATCCTATAATTGCCATAACTAGCAGATGGGTGGGATGTTAAATACAGATAATTTGGTTGTGATGTTCTAAAAACAATCCAGCTTGTATCAGCCGCCCAGACAAATGAAGGATGAGAATAAGAACCTGCAAATCCATCCCAATACAAGAGGATTGCTGGAGGATTTGGAGTTGTATCCTTTATTCCAACATAGAACCGATAAGCACCACCACCTAAGTAACCTGTGGCACAATATCCCACAAGGGGTTGACCATTATTATTGATTGCCAGAGCCGGATTTGAAATTGAATTGTAAGGAAGTAATGGAAACAAATCTTTCCATTCACGAAATGTATAACCGTCAGATGTGAAGGTGTAATAAAGTTTCCAGCCTGAACTACTTATGTCGGCATATGTAATATGAATTTTCCCATCGGGACCCCGTAATACCTTCGCTCCATTATTGAACGCCGACATCCGGGAATAATTTGATTGGGCAATGGTGCCACAGACAAACTCCACCACATTTGACCAGGCCGAATAATGACCGGCATTATCAACTGCCCGAACTTTGTGGGCGTATTTGTGCAAAAATGAAACAGTATCAAGGTAAGTAGTAATATTGGCGAATGTATCATTGTAAAACTCTTTCCAGACACCATCAGTTGCCCGGGCAATCCAGAATTTAGCCTCAATCTGCGAATTATCGGTCCACTGAAGTTTAACCTGATTTGGAGTTGGCTGACCAACGACAGTCAAACCAGAAGGTGCATTAGGTGGTCCCTGAATTGTAACCTCGGTAGAACTCTCTGAGGTATCAGCACTAATAGCACTTATCTTGTATTTATAGATATGTTCGGATACATTATTGTCATAATATTGAGTTTGATTAGGATTTTTAATCAAAGCATAGTACGGGTCCCACTCATTATTATCTACTTTCCTACTAATCCAAAAACCGCCTTCATTGATTGTATTCTCCGCCCAAGTTAATTTTATGCTCTGGTCAACAATCGTTGCTTGGAGATTGTATGGAATTGGCAAATCATATTGTGGGACATAATTAAATGGATGAATGACAACTTTGTAGAGATCGGAAATATCAGGAAAATTTAGCCCAGCCCAATAATTTTTGAAGTCCTCAATATCCAATAACAACCAGGCGCATTTATAATATACACACAATGTGCCCCAAAAATTATAGAAATCCCACCAATAATTATTTACGACATCCGCTGCCATAGCCTGCCAGGTCTGCCTCATTTTAACAGGTGCATTTATATTTTCGTCGTCAAGATTATATGGGTCAGCATTATAAGGAGACCAATTTGGATAATTGTCGGGCGTGGTTTTACTATCCCATAAATCATAAAGAAACTGCATTACCGCGCCTTCAACTTTACGGCCATCGGGGTTATTATGCTGTCCCCCCATGTAATAAGGCCAACTATATTGAGGGTTAGTACCTCCTTTATAAAAATCTTCGGCGGTTTTGCTCAGGAGGTATTGTAAGGAAAATCATCCATCACGCTGGCATATTCAAAGAACTCAGCAAACCCTTCATTCCAGGCAAAACCGGGGTTGGAAACCATTGTAAGCGAATGTTCTTCAAAATCCGTTACACCGCTTGGCACAACATGGTTAAATAGAGTTCCGTAATAAAAAGAATGTCCCCATTCATGGGCAATATCTTCCATACCTTCTTTTCCCCAGAATTTATGAGGATACTTGTAAATTCTGTCACTGAAATCAGCCAGAAGCGCCCATTCATAGGGCAACCAGTATACATTAGGGCAATATGCACTTACATGCGGACCCATCCAATCTGACTTTGGATACACAATATTTATAAAATTCCGGGTTATTCCAAAATTCGCTGTTGCCCATTTCTTTACTTCCCAAACATTTACTAACATCTTAACTATTTCGTTTCCATCTGTTATAATAGGACTAAAATTGCGGTCTTGATAATCCCACCACACCCAAAATTGGTCAACCGCAAAAACATATGCTGGTGGCAAAATGAACCCAAATATTTTGCAATCCGGTGTTTCAGACTGAACAAAAAGTGTGTAGATACCCGTGTCAAGATAAAAGGTTTTATCATAGCATCCATTTTCATCAGTATACCAGGTTGCCACGGTTACGCCAGTCTAAACAAAGAATTTATTTAAAATCATCTTTATTCTTGGTGCAGGAACATCACTATTAGTGTCATTATTATGATATTTCACTGTCCCATGAAATCTAACCGAAGCGCCTCGTCCTTGAGGCACTACTCCACCCCAATTATGTAAGCTGTCCATCATTTCGCTAATTAAGGTATCGGCTATTTCAATATTGTATGGTAAATCACATAAACTTGTATCAGCATAAAGAACTGTATCCTGATAGACAGCAATGTAGTACTTTGCAACTGCATGCCAGAGGTCTTTTTGAGTTGTGTCGAAAGAAGAAATTTCACCAGCCAAAGCATAAGAACCAATCTTATCTATTCGTAAATTATAGTCATAATTAGCCGAGTCCCCGGCATTTAATGAGACAGTATCAGTAAGATTTGCAGAAAGTAAGTTTATGTCTCCATTACCAAGATGCCATTCAATCTTAGTCTGCGGTGCATCAGCCAATGCCTTGATACTTAACCTTAAGGTAAATTCCTCTCCAATATGAGGTTTCCCTTGCACCAGATTTAAATAAGCCCGATACAGTGGTTTTGGGAAAACAACCGTGGCATAAAGAGCATTTGCCATTATTAAGAATAAAAACAAAAACTTAATGCTTCTCATTTTATACCTCCCTTAAAATTCTTCTAAAATCCATAACTCAAAAGGCCCTGCATCTCCATCTTCCATTACATCATCGGTGGCACAAAAAACAATCTGTTTTCCGGATGGGTCAAAATCTATGCAATTACCTAATTCAGCCCATACTGTAATTTCCTCTATCTTTGCATCCAGTTTAACTTTTTTGCCAGTTTTTATATCGTACATCTGCAAGCCATCCTTTCGCTCTGCTACTAATAACAATGTATCCCTGCTTTGGGTAAAGAATCCTTTTATTAGGTCTGGCGATTCATATACAAGAGTACTGGTGTAAATGTCAAGAATCTTTTGATTGAAGTATATTAAAGAGTCCCGGTAGGTATCGAAATAATATATAACACCGCCGATAATTGTAGTGTCATTTCTAGTATAAATGTTGATTCTATGGATGCCATCATTAGCTAAATAGTAAATAAAAGTGTCTGAAAAACCAAATCGTAGTCCAAAATGGTTGGGTGGAGACGCAGTCGTCAATGTTTCTGTTTGCGCTGTTCCAATATTAAATAGAATCAAATTTGAATAGGCGACCACTAATAGTGTTTCGCTTGGTGAAATGTCCATAATGGCCACACTATCGGGGAAGATGAGCTCTTTATTCTCGCCGTTATCCTTAATCCGCCAGACCTCGCCGATACCATACTCAACATAATCTCCTGTTTCTTCACATTTTACATAGTAAATCCACCTATCTTTTGTCCATCTGGGATTTAAAAGACTATAATTTTCTTCACTTAAGAGAAGTCTTAAATTAGGATTTCTTTTGAATCTCGGACAAGAGATACACACCAATAATAAAATAATTACGAGCGTTACTCTTGCAAAGAAAATAATCTTACCCATTTTTACCCCCTTTTTATAGCAATTAGCCATTGGCTGTTAGCCTTTACCAAAAATACCGTCTTTGCCCTTTCGCTTCCTGCAAACGAAGTGATACTGCACGCGAAGCGATCCTGCAAGTCCGCCGCAGGCGGACGATACTGCAATTCCTGCCTTTTCTTTCAACTTCGTTCTTCGGTTCTTCATTTCTCCTTGTCTCCCCGTCTCCTTGTCTCCCCATCTCTTTATCTTCCCATCTTCACCCTTATTCTCCCCTCTTCACCCTTCTTCTCCCTTATTCCGCCCTCTTGCCCCCTTTAGCCCTTTTTCCGCCATCTTGAGCCCTTTCCTAGCTATATATTATACTAAGAAAAGCATTCGTCAAGGGGTAAAAGTAGAAAAAATACCTAAAATCCAATCGGCGCGGGCAGGTCCGCACAGGCAGGCAAGCACACCAGAGAAAAATTCAACAACATTTTACCAATCAGAATAATGGCCCTGGGGCATCCTTTGTTTTTACTTTATATTCATATTAATTTGGGCAAGATTTTATTTTGATGAAAGATAGGCATAATTGACTTTTACAAAATAATCAATAAACTTCCATATGCTCAATCTTTTTAAGAAAAAAGGGATTCTGTTTCTCACTCTGTCTAATGGGACCTCCCAGTTAGGAGACAGGTTGACCCATATGGTCATAATCACACTCATCGGTGCAAAATATCCGGGCAAGGTCTCGGCATTCAGTGAATTTGCTATAACATTTTCGCTCCCGGTAATAATACTTGCACCATTTGTCGGTGTTATTGTTGACCACTGGAACAAACAGACCATAATGTTCCGCTGCCATTTAATCCAATCCATTTTGATCTTTTTGACACCAAGTTTTGTTGTTTTGTTTGACAGCCTGATTCCGATATGGATACTCGTTTTTATGTTTTTTGCACTTGATGTTTTCAACAATACCGCAAAAAATGCAGTGATTCCAGACTTAGTTGAATATAATGAACTTGTTTCAGCAAATTCTTTTGTTATCACGATTGCCCGCATTGCTACTTTCCTCGGAATGGTGGGTGGTGGTTATTTAATAAAGTGGGTGGGCTGGAAATTGGGATTTTATCTGGATGCAAGCACGCATCTTATTGCCGGCTTGCTTGCGCTTGGTATGGGTGCAAGAATGTTGTTTGAACCATCAGTGAAAATGGACATTTCTCTAAAGAAAAAACTGAAGGAATCATTCAGACTATTCTTGCAGGACCTATGGGAACTTCTGAATTTGCTATTGCACGACCGCATTGTACTTTTCGTAATGATTTCGGTTTTTGTCTTACCTTTCGCTGCTGCCATTGCCTATACAGTTTTGATCTATTTAATCCAGCAAACATTCAATATGGGAACAGCGGGCGTTGGCTGGCTTGGTGGTGTAATCGGTGCAGGAATGTTTTCAGGAGGGATACTTATGGGATTCTTCGGCAGAAAATTCAATCGTCCATTGATAATCATATGTAGTATGACGATTTTATCTTTGTTTTTCATCGTTGGTCCATTTTTTATTACGCCAGTATTTCTATATTCTATTGCATTTGTTTCCGGAATGGTATTTTCTTTTGTCGGCATTGCCCAGGATACAATATTACAGGAAGATGTTTTAAAATCAATCAGGGGCAGAATATTTGCGAGCAAAGAATTTGTCATAAATATCACATTTCTCAGTTGTGCCATTATCATTGGTTTGATTTCAAAATTCCTCAAGCCGTTTGTTATTCTCAGGATAACAGGTTTTGTTGTTGCTTTATTGACAGTTCTTTCAATTTTGACCATTTTGTCTATTCCGCCTGCGACAAGAAAGAGATTATGAGCAATTGACAAAGTGGATTAAATCAGTATAATTACTCAGATGGAACACAATGATAGAAAAAGGAGTATGCTATGCCCGGAAGTGTAAAATTTGAATATGATGAAAACTTGAATATTGTTTTTACTGAGGACCATTGGGAGATACAAACAAAGCAGGATGTAGATGAATTCTTTGCAGAATATCAAAAGTATTTTCAGAGACTGAACAAAAAGGTCTATATGATTTCTAATATAGATGATTTACTGGTGCACGCTGAGGTTGCAGACTACTATGGTGAGGTTGCAAAGAATACAGTTGCCATATTTCTTCTTGGTTTTGCCCGTTATGGAACCAAAGATTGGGCGCGTATGACCGTACGCACTACATCACTGAAAGCAAAATTCTCACCTAATATATACAGTACCCGTGAAGAGGCAATCAAGGCAATTGAAAAACAGAAGCAATCCAGGACTGATTAGGATTGTTCCAAGAAAGTAAAGATTTCTATGGAATATATTAAATATCAATCACCGAAGATTGGTAAAAAGGCGAAGAGACTTATTGACCGTGACAAGCAAGTAATGTTCGGTGCGCATACCCGCACAAGAGAAATTCCGCTTGTTGTAAACAAAGCAAGGGGTGCGTGGATAACAGATATACAGGGTAAAAAATATCTTGATTTTGGTGCTGGATTTGCAGTAGTTGGAACCGGGCACTGTCATCCTGAAGTGATAAAAGCAGTGAATAAGCAGATCAGAAAACTGATTCATATTTCAGGTAGTGATTTTTATTACGAACCGCAGATTGCCCTTGCTGAGAAATTAATAGAAATAACTCCAGGTGATTTTGAAAAACGTGTCTATTTTGGGAGTTCTGGTGCAGAGGCAATTGAGGCATCTTTAAAGATTTCACGCTATTATACGAGAAGACCAAAGATGATATCTTTTTTGGGTGGATTCCACGGCAGGACATTTGCAGGAATGACAATGTCTGGTAGCAAAAAAGTTCAGCGGGCACATTTTTCAGCATTGATCCCAGAGGTGTGTCATATACCCTATCCATATTGTTATCACTGCATTTTCAATCAGACCTATCCAGAGTGCATAAAAAAGGAATTTGATGGAGTTCCACTCCTGTATTGTCTTTCTTATCTAACCGATGTAATATTTGAACGGCTGCTTGACCCTGAAGATGTAGCACTGATAATGGTGGAACCAATTCAGGGTGAAGGTGGATATATTGTTCCGCCTCAGGAATTTCTGCCTGCGCTCCGAGCAATTGCTGATAAATATGGCATTGCTCTAATATTTGATGAAATTCAAAGTGGCTTAGGTAGAACCGGGAAGTGGTTTGCCTGTGACCATGTCAATATTGCTCCTGATATAATTCTAATTGCCAAGGCAATAGCATCAGGATTGCCAATGAGCGCAACGGTCGGAAAGGCAGAATTCATGGATTCAGAAGTTGATTCACGTGCCTGGGTCGCCGGTGCACATGGTTCTACATTTGGCGGTAATCCTGTTATTGCAGCAGCAGGAATTGCTTCTCTGGAATTGATTGAAAATGGTATGATTGAAAATGCACGAATAATTGGAGAGTATCTGAAAAACGGTTTGACTGAAATAATGAACCGACACAAAATCATTGGTGAAGTCCGTGGACTGGGTTTGATGATCGGTCTTGAAATTGTTCAGCACAAAGAGACAAAAGAACATTTTCCAAAGACTGTAACAAGGGATGGTAAAAATATAAAAGAAGTTATCACTGGTGAATGCTTTAAACGGGGACTTATTATTTATGGTGCGGGTTTTAATTCTATAAGGATCTCACCGCCACTTATTATCACCAGAGATGAAGCAGATATCGCAATAAAAATAATAGAAGAAGTTGTGAAGTTTGTTGAATCACAATTATGATAGATCCATCAATTTTCAGGGAATATGATATAAGGGGTATTGCTGATACTGATTTGAACAATGAAAATGCCGAATTGTTAGCACTTGGCCTCGGCACATACTACCGCTTAAATAATCAGGATACCATTGTTATTGGTGGAGATGTCCGCCTTTCCACACCACGCATAATGTCAATATTAGTAAGAGGTTTGCAGAAAACCGGTTGTAATGTGATTGACATCGGCGCTGTTCCTAC
>JBDRWH010000041.1:0-12007 GCA_039802325.1 Caldifarciminota bacterium | reverse complement strand
TTGCCAGACCAATTGCAAGGTCTTTTGTATGGCTGATACTGACGAATATCTTCTTTATCTTCAAACTATCAGATATCTCTTTTGCACGACCTGACAGAACAACATATGGCGCGCCACTTTTTTCATTGAGTACTACAATATCTCTGTAGCCAATACCCTGACGCCAACCGGTTTTTATCGCCTTCAACACCGCTTCCTTGACTGCAAATCTTCCTGCAAGTTCTTCATAGCGAAACACGCCACGATCAGAAAATCTGATTTCTTCAGGACAAAATATTTTGTTGACAAAGGTCTTGTGTTTTTCAATTGCAGATTTAATTCTTATGACTTCAATGATATCAATACCGATTCCAAAGATATCCATTTATTTCTTTATTTCAATCCCGGTAATTGATGGACACTTGATTCTGACTCTCTGATATTTTTTCCCTACAGCAGGTTTCTCAACAAAATAACCGCCAATTTCAATACGGTATTCGCCTACTGTTCCGATTAGAATTCCTCTTGCATTTTCATGCCATTTAACTGAGCGTCCTTTTGAATTTACCGCACAGATGATGTTTAACTCACCAGGCACCGTGGTTAACAAGTCTTCAGGTGATGGTGTTATTTTTGCACGGGCATTACCAAATACTGTATGGGAATGAAAATCACCAATATATTCTAATCCCTCAGAAAGCGACCTCAGAATTTGATTAACCCTTTCTACTCTTTTCATATCAAGCGTCGCATGTGCGAAACCGCTATCTGCAGTCTGATAAGGAATGGCATATTCTACAACAAATTTACTTTCCCCTTTTACGCCAATCAAATAGCCAATGGTTTCTTTCTTAAATGTTTCTATGGACGAAGAGACTATGGAGAGGAATGCAGGAAGGTTCAAATACGCTTCAATCACTGGTTCTGCTTTCATATTTCTTTATGATACCCATAATTCTCTTCAAACAGGTGGCTTTTCCAATCAATTCCATTGTTTCAAATAACCCTGGTCCAGATTCGGTACCGGTTATGTAGACGCGTAAGGGATGTATCAAATCTTTGGGTTTCATATTTTTCTCGGCACAGAAGAGTCTCAGACTGTCTTCTATGCTCTTTGCAACAAAATCCTTAAGCGTCTCTAATACAGGTATGAAATCTTTTATAGTTGATATGTATGTTTCGCTCAAATATTTTTTCAATGCAGTCTGTTCATATTCAAAATCTTCAGTGAAGAAGTATCGTGCTTTGGCGATGTCTGCTAAAACCTTCAGTCTTGGACGCATTTGAAGACATATGCGTTCAACCCACTCCTTGTTTTCATTATATATGGCTTGAGTGATAAATCCGGCATTCAGTAAAAAAGGGATGACAAGGTTTAGATAATTGGATTCGTCTATTCGATTAATGATATAGTGATTGTTCATCCATTCCAGCCTTGTTTGGTCATAAACCGCATTGGCAGGGTTTATTCGTTCCAGTGTAAACAATTCAATCATTCTGTCCCGACTCATAATCTCTTCGTCACCACCAGGAGACCAGCCCAAGAGAGCAAGAAAGTTTACCAATGCTTCAGCAAGGTATCCGTCATTTCGGTAATCAAGGACTGAACGGGCACCAAATCTTTTTGAAAGTTTCTTTTTATCAGTGCCCAGGATGACGGGCAAATGGGCAAACTCAGGGACAGGAAAATTCAATGCTTCATAGAGGAGAATCTGTTTTGGCGTGTTGGCAATATGTTCAACACCTCTGATTATGTGGCTAATTTTCATTAAGTGGTCATCAATAACACAGGCAAAATTATAAGTTGGCATTCCGTCAGACTTTACAATTACAAAATCCTCAATATCCGAAGTATTTTTTTCAACTGAACCATGAATTAGATCGGAAAAGAGTATTTTTCTATCCTGCTGTACTGCAAACCGCAGTGCCGGTGCAATACCCGATTTTTTTCTTTTTTCGATTTCATCGTTGGAAAATTTATTGCGACACCGATGTTGCCAGTTTAGTTTCTTTCTGAAATACTCATTACGTTCTTGCTCAATTTCTTCAGGTGTGCAAAAACACCAGTATGCGTGGTTATCTTTTATTAGTTGCTGAGCGTATTCGTTGTAGATTATTTTGCGCTCGGACTGGAAGTATGGTCCATAATCACCACCTTTTTCAGGTCCTTCGTCCCAGTCAAGACCAAGCCAGTTCAAAGAATCAAGGATTATCTTTGTCATTTCCCTTGAAGACCTTGTCAAATCAGTATCCTCTATTCTGAGGATAAACTTCCCATTATTATGCTTTGCAAAAAGCCAGTTATAAAGTGCGGTTCTGGCACTGCCAATATGAAAAAACCCGGTTGGGCTTGGTGCAATTCTAACTCTAATTTCCTGTTTCATGTATAATTTCTTATGTTAATCGTCGCAACCTTCCTGTTAAGAAAAGTCTTCAGGAGGATTGCTTCCTTACGGAGAGGGGGAGATTCGAACTTGATTCTTCGTCAATGAAAAATATGCTAATAAACAAAGAATCATGACGAATCTCATTGCCCGTCTTCTTGAGCAGCAATCTTCCTGTTAAGAAAAGTTCTCAGGAGGATTGCTTCCTCACGGAGAGGGGGAGATTCGAACTCCCGTCCCATCTTTCGACGAGAAACCGCTTAGCAAGCGGGTGCCTTCGACCACTCGGCCACCTCTCCTAACAAATGGTCTATAGTTAGCGGGCATGGATGCTGGTATGGTCTTTGGTCTATGGTTTATGGACTATTTTCCAAACCCAACAACCAATCCAGCTTCTCAACCACAACCTACCAACTATGTTTTTCAGATCCCCCTCGTTAACCTGTTCTTACACATTATGCCTTATTATTTAAGGCTTGCTCTGCTAGACAAAAACTTCCCATCAAGCAAACCACCATAATAAATCGTCTATGGTTAATGGGCATGGATGCTGGTATGGTCATTGGTTTTAGGCATTTAGGCATTTTGGATTTTAGGCATTTCTATTTCTAACCAATCCAGCTTCTCAACCACAACCTACTAACCATCTTTTTGAATCCCCCTTTCACAGATTGTTTA
Organism: Caldifarciminota bacterium; assembly: GCA_039802325.1. Lineage (GTDB taxonomy): Bacteria > Hydrothermota > Tepidihabitantia > SM23-42 > JAOAFX01 > JAOAFX01. The sequence goes on along the minus strand of JBDRWH010000041.1, from coordinate 8,966 downwards.
TCGGTAAACGGTTTCGAAAAACGTTTCGTCATTCGTCTTCGTAAGTCGTCAAAAGAATATATGACCAAGCCGTTTCGCTTTTCGCAACCGCCTAACGAATCACGATTTTCTCAAAACCAGCTTCTCAACCCCAACCCACTAACCATGTTTGTTCCCTATTCACGGAGGGCGAGGGATTCGAACCCCCATGGGATTACTCCCGGCGGATTTCAAGTCCGCTGCCTTACCAGTTAGGACTAGCCCTCCAGCAAGTGATATTATATTCAATTTATATTAATTGTCAATGAAACCAGATTGCTGAACAATCTATTGGTGTTTGTCTATTTTGGGATTTACAAAGTGCTGAATATATATATAATTAAGCAATGAAATACATAGCCAAGAAAAGAACATATTTCTGCAAAACAAGTGGGGTTTGAAATGCCAGTATTCTTATTTTCAGACATTGAAGGTTCAACAAAGAAATGGGAACAATATAAAGAAAAGATGTCAAATGCTCTGGTTGCCCATGATGAAATTTTTCAACGAAACATTGCAAATTATGGTGGGCAGATTATCAAACATACCGGTGATGGTTTCTTTGCAGTTTTTGAAACAGGCAATCCAATTGAATGCGCAATTAATATTCAAAAAGAAATTACCAAGGCTGATTGGGAAACAATAGGTGGATTAAGGGTGCGTATTGTACTTCACGCTGGTTTCGCCGAGAAAAGAGGGAATGATTATTTTGGCCCGGTTGTTAATCGTACAGCCCGCATTTTAGCGACTGCCTGGGGCGGTCAGATTCTGATAACTCCAGAAGTTCTAAATGTCTGCCCCTTGCCACCAGAAACAGTAGTGAAAGATCTTGGCAAACATATGCTCAAAGACCTTGGCGAACCGCAATTGATTTATTGTTTATCAAGCCCTGACCTTGCTATCAAGGAGTTTCCACCGTTACGCTCGCTTTCTATTCATCCTAACAATTTGCCCGTTCAAACAACTCCATTTTTAGGACGTGAAAAGGAGCTATTAGAACTAAGAAGATTATTGCAAATACCTGAATGCCGTCTTGTGACGATAATTGGTCCTGGTGGTATTGGTAAGAGCAGACTTGCACTTCAGGCGGGAGCAGAAATGATTGAGGGTTTTGCAGACGGTGTTTTTTTGATTCCTCTTGCGCCCTTGAGTTCAGCTCAGTTTCTTGTATCAACGATTGCTGATCAAATAAAGTTTTCGTTTTATAGTAAACAGGAACTACAAATTCAGCTTTTTGGTTATCTCGCTGAAAAACAGATGTTATTGATCCTGGATAATTTTGAACATATCATTGAGGGTGCTAATATCATAGCCGAAATTCTCAAGAACGCTCCGAAGGTAAAAATAATTGTAACATCACGGGAGATGCTGAATCTGCAAGGAGAATATCTATATCAAATTCAAGGGTTAGAATACCCTTCTGGTGAGAAGGTAGATATTGGAAAATTCAGTGCAGTGCAGCTTTTTTTGCAGAATGCCCGGCGTGTAAGAACAGATTTTTTACCTGCAGAAGAAGAAATTGACTACATTGTGCGGATCTGTCAGATCGTTGGCGGGATACCTTTGGGTATTGAACTTGCCAGCTCCTGGTTACGGATTCTTTCGCTGAACGAGATTACAAAAGAGATTGAAAAGAATCTTGATTTTCTGAGCAGTAAAATACGCGACCTACCTGAACGGCATCAGAGTTTGAGGGCAGTATTTGAATATAGCTGGAAATTGCTAAGCCCGGAGGAAAAAAGTCATTTAGCACGTTTGTCAGTATTTCCCAGGAAATTTTCACGGACTGCTGCAGAATCTATTGCGGATGCAACACTGCCTGTGTTATCTTCGCTAATGGATAAGTCTTTACTTGTGCGTGATTCATCTGGATACTATGAGATGATCGGTGTATTGCGGCAATATGCTGAAGAGAAGCTGAGGGAATTATCTGAACAAAGGGAAAGAACTGTTAATCTTTTTAATGAATATTATGCAGATTATATAGACAAAGTGAAAGAGGACTTGCTGAGTGCAAAGACAACGGAAGTAATGTCACAACTTAAAATGGAAATGGACAATATTCGTACTGCCTGGTCAAGAATTGTTGACCAGGGTGATGAAAGACTCATTGAAAAAGCATTATTTGGAATTTTTTATATATATGACAATAATGGTTGGTTAAAAGAGGGTGCAGAAAATCTTCAGAAGATCATTGATAGATTGACAAAGAAGGATAGTAGAAATATAGAAAGTCAACTGATTGGTAAAATTTATTCCAGGCAGGCGACTTTCCTTTATCAACTTGGATTTTATGACCGGGCAAAGGAATTACTAAATCGTAGCCTTGCAATAGCCCGCAAGAATAATAACAAAGAAGAAATAGGTGGTTGTTTCAACACCCTTGGTAATATTGCATATATGCTCTCTCAATATGATGAGGCAAAGAAAATGTATAATGCCTGGCTCGAGATTTCAAAGGAGTTGAATCAAGATAAGAATATAGCAGGAGCATATAATAATCTTGGTGTTATTTCATACCAGCTTGGTGAATATGAAAAGGCAAAAGAGCTTTTTGAGACAAGCAAAAAATTCGCAGAGAAAGCAGGATTTAGGAAGGGAGTTGCTTTTGCCGATACCAATATTGCGCTCATATTGCACGAAACAGGCAGACACCAGGAAGCAAAAAAGATTTTCCTGGAAGCGCTGGAATTTGATCGAGAATATGGTGATAAGATAAGTATTGCAAATACACTAAATAATCTTGGGCTTGTACAAAAGGCACTGAATGAAATTGACGAAGCAAGAAAGTCATTTGAGGACAGTCTGAAGATAAGGCAGGAGATAGGCGACCGCATGGGAATCGCAATTTCATTCAACAACCTGGGCGATGCAGCGTTCAAACAGGAACGATATGAAGAGGCGAAAGAATTTTTTGAGAAGTGGCAAAGTATTACTAAGGAACTGAACGACACACATGGAGAAATGAAATCCTATCTGAATATGGGCAGGGTTTACTTTGCTTTGAAAGACTACGAGAGTGCTAAGAGAGAATACTTGAAGGCATTTGATATGATTGAAAAATTTGGATATTGGAATGCTATCACCGAAATATTCTACTGGTGTGCTAAAACTTTAGTAGAGACCGGAGATAAAAAACTTGCAATGGAGATTGTGTGCTTTGTTATTGCCAACGAGACTAAAGAAAGAAGATTGATGAATTTGGCAAATGAACTTTTCATGGATCTAAGCAGAGAATTGCCGAAAGCGGAAATTTTGAAAATCCAGAAAAAAGCGAAAATTACTAAGGCAGAAAAATATATAGAAAAAATTAGAGCAAATTTTGGTGAGAAAACTACAACCAAAGTGGTAAGAAAGAAAAGAAAGTAAGAATAATGAACCTGTCCTCCAAATGGTAGCCAGTTGATTAGTCTTGCATTGTTGAATAATTATTTTTTGCTAAAATGTAGGCTGGGTTTTCAACCCCTATTCGCCTGTGCTTTCTCTTTTTGACTTATTTTTTTCAGACTTAAGTCTTGATATTATCCACATAAAGCGTTTACCTCTAAAAAATTCTTGAAAATATGCTACAATTTTTTACTACAAATTCTAAATACAAATCCTTGTAAATGTAGTAAAAATCTATATCCATAAATACTACACTTTCCTCTTGACAAAAATCTATATTTGAATATACTTTGCTATGCTTTTGGTGGCTATTCATAGCGACTACCTACCTACCTACCTACCATAGCCCTGCGCGGATTTTTTCCAACACTACGGGCAATATATTTCTTTGGTCTTTCCATAGCTCCACGGGTTATCTTTTGCCGGCGGGATAATCTTATGAGTCTGGATGGAATAAATAGAACAGATTCCGGTTCCGGTCCTGACCCCTGTTGTTTGGACAGGCGTGGTTATTGGTTTTTGGGCATAGCAGCCTGTCATACCAAAAATTTCTTTGCAAATAGCAGCGAGAATGGTCCTGAAAAAAGGTGGGAGGCAGTTCTGAAAAATATCAATGCGACCGTCCATATGACTAATCAAAAAGAGAGTTTAATCTGTTTAAGTTCTTTTGAAATATGGTGAGATTGGTAATATAATATAAGGTATTGTAAATGAAATATAGACAGTCGTTTTATAATATACTATATGAAGATGCTAAGATGAAAGGGGCTTTGTTATATAATACTTTTACCGGCGCACTAATTCGGATTGATGACAGTAATTATCAGAATATTCGAGATTTACTATCCGATCCCAATAACATTAAATTAAGAAATGCTGAAATAGATAAATTTCAAAAAATGTTAGAATTGGGATTCATAGTTGAGGAAGAAACGGATGAATTATCCCTTGTTAGGCTACGTCATTTTAATGGTGTTTTTAAGTCCGAGGAGTATTTTGCATTGACAATAATACTTACTTTTTCATGTAACTTCAAATGTATTTATTGTTATGAGACCCCTCAAAATAAACATTTAAATGAAATCGATTTGCAAGAAATAATTCGTTACACAAAAACAAAGCTGCAAAATAATAAATATAAGAAAATGTACATCGGTTGGTACGGTGGCGAACCCCTTTTATGCTCTGAGCTGCTCATAAAATTGTCTCAAACACTGAGACAACTTTGTAGCGACAATGGACTAAGCTACTATAGTGCGTTAATTACTAATGGCTACCTTCTTACATATGAATTGGGACAAATTTTGAAAGAGAGCGGAGTAGATGAAATACAGATTACTCTCGATGGTCCTGAACTAATCCACAACAAGCGCAGAATTCTTAAGAACGGGAACCCAACTTTTGAGGAAATTAAGAGAGCAATATTGGTTGCTGCAGATATATTTAATAAAGTCAAAGTTAGGATAAATGTGGATCGCGACAATCTTACCTCAATTGACAATCTCTTAAAGGAGAGATGGTTGTATAGAGATAATATACAATTGGGGGTAGGACATCTTAAAGATTACAGTGATGTATGTTCATTGTGGAATCCGTCTAATTTAGCTTTGACTGGCGAAGAATATTATGCACTCGTTAAAAAAGTTGAGCAAAGTACACCGCGAAAAAAATTGCCTGATTTAAAAACTCTAATTTCAATACCCGTGAAGAGTAGGGTTTGCGGTGCAGATCATAAAGATGGATTCTGTATCGGCCCCGGCGCTAGAGTTTATAAATGCCTATCAGCATTAGATATACACGAAGCTGTGGGGTATTTGAAAAGCGGAAAGTTCTGGCCCAACAAGAGATATGCAAATTGGCTAATGAATGATCCAACTGAACAAACAGAGTGTTGTAGATGTAATATTCTACCATTATGTATGGGTGGATGTCCATATTACAGACAAAACAGGGCCGAGAGTATTAACAGGAGCATCTGCACATTTTGGAGAGCCTTCCTGCATAGTCATCTTGGTCAAATAGCATCATGTTTGGCCGAAAGGAGGTGAGAAAAATGGAGATACTGCGCGAATCAACCGATATTTTCGCATTACCGCAAGGTGAATGCGAATCTCGCTTTGGCAGTGTAGTTATGTGTTGTATTCCACTTAACTGCTCTTAGATCACCTATACTGCCCAAACAGCAGAAAATCGTCCATCAATAACTTCAATATTTACACATTGATGGACGACTTTTTATTATGATAATTATCTAAAATTGGAAGGTAAGCAAATGGGTATTTGCAAAACCTGTAGTCTTAAGATAGATTTTGTATGGTAAATATTTATTCGGAAAAATATATCAAATTTCTTCTTATTGGCTCATAGGATGGATCTTTTTTTAGACCCATTGCCCATATTTTCTTAGCCTTTTGGATTTGATTCTTGCGGTAATAACAAATACCCAACAAGTTGTATATTTCAACAGGAATATCATATCCTTGTGGAAACCGAATTTCTTCTTCAAAATTCTTGCAGGCCTTTTCCCATTTTCCAAATTTCATATATAGTTTACCAAGGCCTTCACTAATAACTGGATGCGGTGATGGGCAGAAAATCCGAAATGATTCAAGTATCTCAAGGGCTTTTTGCGTTTCATTTTTAAAAAGATAGCAATCGGCTAGATTAAAAAATATCCCACCGTGCCACCTCGCCAATTCTTTAGCCTTATTGAGATAATAAATTGCGCTGTCATACTCACCAATTTTTTTATATTGAAAGCCTAACGCATTAAGTGCGTCATAAAATTCGGGATTCAGCATGAATGCTTTTTTGTAATAAACTATTGCCTCCTCGGTACTATCTAATTTTCTGTAATACTCAGCAAGATTATAATAAATTTCATAGGTGGATCTATCCTGTGGCAGCGCCATTCCTTTTTGAAGATAATAATATGCCTGCTCAAATTTGCCAGCGCTTAAGAGTGCGCGACCAATTTGAGTATAGGTAAAAGAAGTTGGAATTTTATAAGGGAAAGTAGTTCTGAAGAATTTTATGTGTGTAAAAACCGCCAGAGCGGTTAATAATAGAATCAGTTTCAATATCCATGGATAGTTCTTGTATTTTAATCCCCTCAATATTATTACGATGTAGTAGGCCGCAAGAATTATCAAAAATGGGATGACCGGCAGCCGATATCTTCCGACCACAAAAGTTAAGATGATACTGAAAGAATAGCTGAAGATTAATAGTAAGATAAGTATTATTTCGCCTTTATTAGGTATTTTTGAAAAACCAAACAATAAGACAATAATTGCTGATAATCCTAATGGCAAAGCAATATTCAGTCTCAGAATTGGCAATTTATTAATAAAAGAATATTTACAAAAGAATCCCAGATCAAAGTTACGTGGAAATTCATAGGCATTAAAGAAAATAACAGTTTTCTTGACCATGAGCCATAGCCAATTTAGGGGATGCTGTAAGATAAATTCAATTCCCTTTTTATACCAGAAATTTGATTGATCGGCAAAATTTGTTATGCGCTCCTCAACATACGCCGTCATTAATAATTTATCCCACTCAAACCCTGGTCGCACTGAAAGTGTACTATAGACATCCGCATTATTTCCTATATAAAAATTTATTCCACCATTATATGAAATCAAAACGGGCTCTCTCGCTACGAAATAGTTTCGCGCCGATACCAGGGCAGTTGGAATTAATGAAGTAACAGTAAATAGAATTAGATATCTTAATGGCTTAGAGATTGAACGTCGGCTGAGAGAAATAGTCAACCATATTGATATAAACACAAGAGCAAAAGCAAAAGTAGGCTGGGTTATAATCAAAAACCCAAAGCTTATGCTTGCTATTATCAGCCACCAGACATTCACATTTTCATTCTTTGTTTTTTGCGTAAATTTAAGTAAAGACACCGTAGAAAAAAGTAGCAAAGTTATCATCAAAATTGGTGGCAAAATTTCAGAGGAGTAATAAACGAGTGGTAGGTATATTGCATATAATAGTGCACTGAAAATGGCGACTGTCCTATCAAAAATAATTTTTGCAATAAAAAGAACCATCAAGACATTCAGCGAGTCCATAAGGATCTGTAATAGCTTAATTGCATCAAGTGATTTACCTGCTATCTTATATATTATGGCAATAAAATAATAATATAAGGGGGGGTGCCAATAAGATGCTGTTGGTGTCCCGAAAAAATTCTTATTAAGGATGTATTCAGCGGTCTTAATGTATTCTCCCGAGTCTACAATTGGTATATCACTAATTGGATTATTATGCTTCATATCTGTGAAATGTGCTAACCGCAATATTAGAGAAAGTGCGAATATCAGACCAATCATTACGCTCTTTTTGTGGATATAATTAAAATGATGATTATTTTTTGAATCTCGAGAAAGCCTCTTACTGATGTTCGTTACCATAATCAATTATAGCCATTTACGCTAATTTGTCAAACCCGGCAATGTTCGGTAATGTCAATATTTGTGTGGAAATTTTAATTAAATACCACATAACGGCGCTCCTTCCATTTTTTATTGTATTTGTTAAATAACGCATAGATAATCTGCTCGCAACCAGCCACATTCGCAAACAACGACATCGGTCGTGTCCGCCGCCGCAACTCCTTAAATAAACGCTCAATCGCATTTGTCGTCCTTATTTTTATCCATAATTTCTTATCTTCCCGGAAAAAACTAATAGATCCTCAATATCTCGCTCTAAACACTCCACCGCCCTCGGCACTACCCCACGTCACTTCTGACACCAAGATTTATAACACTTTATCGCTTCCCGATAATTTCTCGCCCCATAAATCCGCTTCGCCTCTCCCAAATACTCCTGCTGATGCCGCCTAAAAACACCCGGCTGATAACCACTCCGCTGTGTCCGTGGCACCCGCAGCCGCTTAAGCACACCAAACGCCGCACCTAAATCCCGATACCGATAACCATTCCGATAATCAACCCGCTCATCCGTCCGCTCATAAGACCGCGCCTTTAAATAACCAATAACCTCCGCCTTCAGCGCACCCTCTAATAACCGCTTTAATCCCCTTAACACATGCTCCTGAAGCACTTCCTCAACATTGTCCTGATATAAGACCTTGACATCACTAAAAATCTGATTAAGCTTAGCCTGTGAATAGTTAAATGGATTCATAGGTGTATCCTCCTTTCAAGACTAAATGATCCATTTAATCTTCTGTTAATATTTATCATAAGGAAGGATACACCTTTTTTCATTTTTTTCAAGACCAATTTTCACACTTTTAAGTATATCACCAAATCACTTATTATATTGACTATTTAATATAAACTGGATATAATGTTGTAAGAGGTGGTTTATGAAAAGTGTTACCGCAATTATTCATAAAGGTGAAAATTATTTCATTGGCGAGTGTTTGGAAGTAGATGTAGTTACACAAGGCAAGACAATTGATGAAGTCTTATCAAATTTAAAAGAGGCAATTGCATTGTATTTTGAAAATGAGGATATAGAGCAGATACCTCTACCGAAAGAACCGATGATTGCCGTACCAATTGTGGTTGAATAGC
>JBDRWH010000040.1:0-12185 GCA_039802325.1 Caldifarciminota bacterium | reverse complement strand
TAAACTCCACTTCTTTTCCTGACTCACCCATTTTTTCAGGAATGACTATCTTTTCACCTTTTGAAACAACATATTGATGGTTATTGGTTTTGATCACTGCAAACATTACTTGCTCCCTGGTTCTTCTGGAATTACCGGGGTCTGTTCTCCAGGAATTGGACTGGTCGGCGCAACAGGCATTTCCGTTTCAAGTCCTCTTTCTACTGCGGTCTTTGCCACTGGCCTGCGGGAGAGAAGCACCAGGAACAGAGATGTGAGAAAAAATCCGATCGCCAGACCAGATGTCAATTTAATGAAAAACGGTGTAGCGCCTTTGCCACCAAACAGCGAATCACTTCCACCACCACCGCCAAACACACTGGACATGCCAGCGCCACGAGTCTGCTGTAATAAGACCACCACGATCAACAATATGCAAATAAGCACATGTAAAGAAAAAATTATTCCGTACACTTTAGTTCTCCTTCATTGTTCAGCACATCCAATTATATATAATTTCTTCAAAATGTCAACAGTCTATTCTATTTGTATCAATGTCCTTGTTTCGCAAGCAGTTTTTTCAGAATATAGCCAGTCATCATTCTGTTCAAGTGTTCAAAACCTGCACAACCCACAAGGTCAGTCGCTTTGATCTCGGTAAGATAGCATTCATCACTATCAATATGTTTTTTCTCAACCTTGATTGGATATTCTGCATCAAAAGTAATCATAAACTCCTTTAATGGCACATTAAAGATGCCTTTTTCAGAATATTCTGAAATCAAATTCTCAATTTCCCGTCGGTTATGTGAAAGCCGTTCAATCTCTTTTTCAATTTCACCGCGCGCACTGGTTATTTTACCAAAAAAGAATTGAAGTTCAGCCGGGCTATTGACTTCCTTCAGGCGCTCAGTACCTTTTTTCAATGCTCCTTCAAGAATTGCGATTGCTTTCTGGATTCTTTCCTGTGCCTCCAATAGAAAGCCAATATATGCTTCTACAATTTGAAATGAGGGCAGTTTTTCAAGGTTGTCATAAAAAAGCTGTCCAAATGGCTTACAAAATGGTCCTTTTTCTGTATCTTCCATATCATCAAATATCATTTAGCCCCCTTTTGACCGGGTACCGACAATCTCTGTTCTATTTTTTTTCTAATGCCTTGGCATAGGCAACTGCAATTCTGCCCAATCTTCTATAGCCTGCCTTAAGATACCATTTCCTCATCCAGGTGGAAAGGACTCTTTTTGCATCCTCAGGCATCTGATCAAATTCTTCCTTTGCCTTTTGTGCTGCCTCATCCATTCCCACAAATAGCGCTTCGTTTGGTTTTTCATTAGCCATTTTGCCTCCTTGCATTACACTATATTATATAACTATATAGTAAAATGTCAATAACATTATACGTTAAAACTTTGATGCTATTCAACTATCTTTCGCTCTTGACTGAAACACAGTTATAGATATAATTGAAGTCATGAAGAGAATTCTGATTCTTGGCGCAACAGGACTTGTTGGTCAGGAAGTAATGAAAATATTAGACCAACGTAATTTTCCGGTACAGGAATTGCTTCTTTTTGCTTCAGAAAAGAGCGAAGGGATTACCATTCTGTTTCGTGATCAGGAATATCCTGTTTCTTCTGAATATGAAGAATTCATTGGAAAAGCAGATATCGTATTTGGTTGTCTGGATGAGCCCCTTTCCAGGGAGATCGTGCCAAAATTTAGAGAGAAAAGTGTGGTCATTGACAACTCACCTGCATTTCGCATGGACCCCGAAGTTCCCCTTGTTATTCCCGAGATAAATCCTCACAAGATAAAGGAACACAAAGGAATCATTGCCAATCCCAATTGTTCAACCATTCAGATGCTTGTTCCCTTATATCCTCTCCATAAAAAAGCGAAGATAAAGCGAATTTTTGTTGCGACATATCAATCAGTTTCAGGATACGGCAAGGCAGCACTTGAAGAATTGAAATTAGAAACCGAATATATCGCTGCAGAACAGACCGTGACAAAGTTTGAAGACAGTGTTTTTCCTCATCAGATCGGGGCAAACATCATACCCCAGATTGGTCGGTTCAATGAAATGGGTTACACAAGCGAAGAAATGAAAATGGTCAATGAAACAAGAAAAATCTTTGATGACCAATCAATTCTGGTCAGCCCAACCTGCGTTCGCATTCCAGTATTTTATGGTCATAGTGAAGCAGTCAGTTTAGAGTTTGAAAAGCCAATTACTGTTGAAGAGGCAAAGGAAATTCTGAAAAATGCACCTGGAGTGATACTGTGTGAAAAAGATGAAGAATACCCAATGCCCATTAAGGCTGCGGGCAGGGATGAGGTTTTTGTGGGCAGGGTGCGCAAGGATTTTGCTTTTGAAAATGGTCTTACAATGTGGATTGTTGCTGATAATATCAGAAAAGGAGCCGCATTAAATGCGGTGCAGATTGCGGAATTGCTATGATAAGATCCCATTCCTTGTTGCCTTTCATTGTCCTGCTTTTTTCAAAATTGTTTATTAAGGTCATTTATGTGGTTTAAGAAAAAGATTCAAGCAAAACCTGAAGAAAAGCTGGTCCTTCCTGAAGGAATCTGGGTCAAGTGTGAAAGCTGTGGCGAAATTCTTTATCGGAGCGAACTGGAAAAGAACCTGTGGATATGCACAAAATGCAATTTCCATTTTCGTATAAGCTCTCATGACTATGTATCACTATTGCTTGATAATGGTGCACTTGAGGAATTAGATGCAGAAATGGAACCTGGTGATCCCCTGGACTTTCCTGAGTATAAGAAGAAACTGAGAACCGCCCAGCAGAATTCAAGATTGAAAGAAGGCCTGTTATACGGCAATGCCTCCATTGGTGGTATTCCTGTTGTTTTTGCTACAATGGACTTTGCATTCATGGGTGGAAGTATGGGGTCAGTTGTGGGTGAAAAGGTCGCCCGGGCAATAAGGCTTGCACGCAAAGAGAAAAAACCATTGATCATTCTTTCTACATCAGGTGGTGCAAGAATGCAAGAGGGAATATTTTCTTTAATGCAACTCTCAAAGACTTCAGCAGAACTTGCGCTTCTGGCAAAGGCAAGAGTACCGTATATTTCAATCCTTACCCATCCCACAATGGCAGGCGTAATGGCATCCTATGCTTCACTTGGTGATATCATTATTGCCGAACCTGGTGCACTTATCGGCTTTACCGGTCCCCGGGTAATTGAACAAACCATTGGTGAAAAACTGCCACCGGGATTCCAACGTTCGGAATTTATGCTTGAGCACGGAATGATTGATTTGCTTGTTTCGCGCAAGGATTTGCGCAATACATTGATAAAAATCCTGAAAATCATCTGTAAAATTTCGTGACCCTAATTCATTTTTTCTAAGATCACCATAAACGCACAAGAATGGCAGAGTTAAGATTGAAAGATGTTTCCAAAATATATGACAAAAATATCATCGCTGTCCAGGATATAAATTTTACAGTGAATGACCGTGAATTTGTAGTACTGTTAGGACCATCAGGATGTGGTAAAACCACAATATTAAGATTGATTGCAGGGCTGGAGCAAATCACTCAAGGAGAAATATTCATTGATAACAAGTGCGTAAACGAAATCAGTCCGGATAAACGCGATGTCGCAATGGTATTTCAAAATTATGCGCTTTATCCCCATATGACAGTCTTTGAGAATATGGCATTTGGTCTCAAAGTAAGAAAGATCCCGAAGTCTGAAATTGAGCAAAGGGTTTTGAAAGCCGCAGATATTCTGGAACTCAGAGATCTTGTGAATAGAAAGCCACGCCAGTTATCAGGTGGTCAGCGCCAGCGGGTTGCCCTGGGTCGTGCCATCGTTAGAAATCCAAAACTATTCCTGTTTGATGAACCGCTTTCCAATCTTGATGCAAAACTGCGTGTTCAAATGAGGAGTGAATTATCTCGTTTGCACAGGAAACTGAATGCAACCATAATCTATGTAACCCATGACCAGATTGAAGCAATGACCCTGGGCGAAAAAGTGATAGTTCTGAACAATGGCAGAATTCAGCAAATCAGTGATCCTATCACGCTTTATAAAAAACCGGCAAACAAATTTGTTGCTGGATTCATTGGCACACCGCCAATGAATTTCATCGCTGGCGTTATCAAGAAACAACAAAATGTGTTGAAATTTGTCAGTCAGGAATTTTCACTCGTATTAACTAGCAACTTTGAGAAATTTCTGAACAGAGATGTAATACTCGGTATCCGGCCAGCAGACTTTACAAACACTGAGGGAATTGAATGTCAATTGCAGGTTGAAATCATTGAACCAATTGGTGATGAAATCTATATCTATGGCAGGGCAAATAATATTACAATCCATGCCCGGGTTGCTCCTGAGCCCAAGCCCATACCTGGGGAAATATTAAACTTGAAAATCCCGCCAGAAAGGATATACTTGTTTGATGCCCAAACAGAATATGCGCTCAAATAAGAAAACAAAGTCTCATCGGGTCCGCTGGTTAGTCATAATCTTGCTTTCTCTGATTTGCGGTTTCTTGCTGGGACTTTACATTCAGACCATCCATGACCTTCCGCCTGCTGAGGCGATATCATTCTATACGCCACCAGTATCAACCAAAGTTTATGATGATCAGGATAGTCTATTCACCGAGTTTTTTATTGAACGCAGGGAACTGACCAGTTTGAGTGAAGTGCCTGAATATTTGAAAAAAGGATTTATCTGTATTGAAGACAAGACATTCTACAAACACTGGGGTGTTGATGTTAAGGCAATATTCCGTGCTCTAATCCAGAATATCCTTCATATGCGTGCTGCCCAGGGATTCAGTACAATCACTATGCAACTGGCAAGAAATATCTTTCTTACCCAGGAAAAAACAATTCTCCGCAAACTAAAAGAAATCGTTCTTGCGCTCCGCATTGAACGGGCATACACAAAAGACGAGATTCTTGAGCGGTACCTCAATCAGGTGAATTTTGGTCAGGGCAGGTATGGTGTCGCAACCGCATCCCGTTATTACTTTAACAAGAGTGTTTCAGATCTGACCCTGAGTGAATCTGCCCTGCTCATTGCCCTGCCTAAATCACCTGAATATCTTTCGCCATATCGGTGTCCTGAGAGAGCAAAGGCAAGACGAGATCTGGTGCTGAAACAAATGTTTAAGGATCATATCATCACTGAAGCTGAATACAACAAGGCAATCAATTCGCCGTTGAATGTAGTAGAACACAAAAAGGGATATGCACTTGGTGAATATTTCGTTGAAGAGATAAGAAGATATCTGGAACTAAAATATGGTGCTGAATTTCTTTACCGCAGTGGCGCGAATATTTATACTACAATCAATAGAAACATCCAGCAGGTTGCTGAAGAAGTTTTGGAAAAGCATTTGAGAGCCATTGAAAAGGATTACAAACTCAAGGTAACCAAGGTAAAGACAGATTCCACTGGTATTTCTGACACACTAAATAGCACGCCTTATTTGCAGGGTGCACTAACGATTGTTGACCACCGCAAGGGAGAAATCAAGGCGATGGTCGGTGGACGGGATTTCACACAGAGCAAATTCAATCGTGCGACCCAGGCACGGCGTCAGACCGGTAGTTCATTCAAGATCTTTGTCTTTCTTGCCGCACTGGATAACGGTTTCACACCCGCTGATTTGGTTCTTGATTTACCCATCGTGCTGGAGGTTGTTGGACCAGATAGCATTTATCGTCCCGCAAACTATGACCACAAATTTCTCGGACCAATTACAATGCGCAAGGCACTTGCTCTTTCCCGTAACCTTGTTGCTGTTCGTCTCATTCGCATTATTGGACCAGACCTCGTAGTAAAATATGCATACGACCTCGGAATAAAATCAAAACTTCTGCCTATTGTATCACTGGCTCTTGGTGCTTGCGAAGTAAGCCTTCTTGAACTGACCCAGGCATTCAGCACAATTGCGAATTTAGGCGAAGAGAAATCTTTTGTAATGATAAGAAAGATAACCAACAGAGAAGGTACAATTATCGAGATTAATCGGCCATCAACCGACAGAAAACTGCCCGAGCAAACCTGTTTTATTATGGTAAATATGATGCGCTCAGTAGTTGATGGCGGGACCGGTTATGAAATCAGAAAATACTACAAAGGACCAGCAGCAGGCAAGACCGGAACCACGGACAATTATTCAGATGCCTGGTTTATCGGTTTTACTCCACATTATACAGCGGGAGTCTGGGTCGGATTTGATGACAATCAGACAATATTCAAGGGTGCTACAGGTGGTGTTGTCTCGGCACCGATATGGGGTGAGATAATGTCTAAAATTGACACTTTGATAACCGACGATTTTCGTGTTCCTGAGGGGATTACTTGGTGCAAAATCTGCCCCAAATCAGGATTGCTTGCAAACCAATACTGCCCTGCACCTCGTGAAGAACCTTTTGTCAAAGGCACCGAACCAAAAGAATTTTGCGATGTCCATACCCTTGAAACAAAATTGCAGGGCGAAGAAGAATATGAAAAACTCGACCGCTCTGCCCTGCAGGGATACTGAAATAGACCAAAAACCTTAGTTTACTCGCCTAACAATTGCAATCGGTGTCTGCTGGGTTGATTGACCTAACGGATTATCACGAAATACCCTTTTACAGAAATCATCAGTTATTTTAGAGCTTGACCTGCCCAGCACTGATACACCTAAGTCATTGGCATCAATTATTACAAAATCACACTTGAACTTATCTCTTAAATTTCTCGCGACTTTATCTGGATTTTTCGGACCCAACTTTGCATACTCATTATACGGCGGCAATGTATAATGGCAGGGACCATCAATCGCCGCAACTGATTTGCCAGCAATGACATAAAACAAACCCTTTAATCCAAATGGTTTGGTGACTGCCGAAACAAATGCTGCAAAGAGAATCAAGGGTGCGCCAGCTTCACGAATGGCCAGTTCCATTGTCCACGGGCTGCCAAGACCAATGCCATAAGGTGACTTGTGAACAAATTTTACAAGAAATCGTGCAAGCCAGGATGGTTTAATGTCCTTTATTGGAAATGCCCTTCCTTGTGTAATTGCCACAATCCGTTCACTAATGAAAATAATGTCATCTTTTTGAAGATGCGGCTTTACATATTGTTCAACAATTTTTGAAACATCGTCTCGGTCAGTAACAATATGTGTTTTTACTGGCAGACGCAGAAAACATACGCTATCTACGTCAATTCCCAAATTCTTCCCTGGATTTGCCTGCCAATTTTTTAATGATTCTTTTGATTCCATGATATTATCCCTGTTCTATCGTTACGGTCGCAGCTTACCACCACCCCTTTTATTCTCACATTCTGGTAATTATGAGAATGTTGGATTACCACTTTTTTTCTCTCATTTTATTGGTATATTCTTCAAGACTATGCACAATATTTTGAACCAAGGGATCTTTAATAAAGTAGACTTTGTTCTTATCTCTTGTATCATATCGCACCAAATCCACCTGACGTAAAGTTTTCAAGGTGTAAGAAATTGTTTTTATTGACAAACCAATGGCTTCGGCAAGGGCTGATACTGACCTATCTCTCTTGATGAGAATTTTTAGAATTTGGTAAGCAGTAGGATTCCCTAAAACACGACACAATCTTGACGCGCGGTATTCTGTTTCAGCTAATTGTCTTCTTCCCACAAGACCATTATACAAATCTCTCCCTCATTGTCAAGTCATTCTCACATTCTGGTAATTGTGAGAATGTGAGAGTGACATATTCTGACTATTGATCAATGACATGACTTCATATAATATATTATCATGGCAAATGAGAATAAATTGTCTCAGTGGACCAAAGATTTTTTTGTTAAGGAAAGCAAATACTGGCTCTACCTGATGAATCAAAGGTGGCAACACGCAAAAATAGAAGCAAAACAGATTGCAAAAATCCTCAAACAATTCGGTATTCAAAATGGAAAAATCCTTGAGATTGCCTGCGGCAATGGAAGAATATGCACCAATCTGGCAAAGCAAGGATTTGATGTTTCTGGTATTGACCTGAGTCAGGATTATATTGATGATGCGAGAATAAAGGCAACAAAAAAGTCGTTAAAGTAACTTATGTGTGCGGTGATATTAGAAATCTAAGGCGTTTTATCAAGCATAAATGCGATGTTGTATTGAGCATTTATACGTCCATTGGCTACTACGACAAGAGCACTGACCAGAGGATTTTTCAAAATGTGGCGCAGTGCTTAAAAAAGAACGGACTTTCCTTAGTACTGGTAACGATGTCTCGGGGAATGGTTACTGAATCATTTCTGTCCTACGTTCTGGGACGATACTGACAAATATGTAGTATTGCACAAACCAGAATGCAACCGCTTCCATTCAGTGCTCAGCGAAAAATGGCAGTTTTACAAAAAGCAAGCCAGGAATTTGAAATTTAAGATAGCATTGCCATTAAGATTAAAAATCTTCTCCCAGAGTGAAGTTGTTGAGATGGCAGAAAACGCAGGGCTGAAATTTCTGAAGGCATACGATTGCCTGCATACCCTGGCACCAATTCGCGCAGATAGTAGCATAAACATGGTCTTCCAGAAGAAATAATGATAATTTAGGATTGAACACTCTTCTATTATCAGATTAAGAATTCGTTTCTCCATTACTTTCTGTGAACCATCGTTTCATTATTTCAACAATTGACGAAATGATGAAATGATATTTTGCAAAAAGGTGTGCTTAGAGTATTGAATTGTGCTGGTAAAGACAGAAAGTATGTTCAATCTTTTTGTTTAAGTAGTGAAGAACATATCCATTGACAGAACAAAGCGAAACCAAACAATACTGAGCTTTATACATGAGTAAACAATAAGTAGATGATTGTCAACATAGAAAATTGTATTTTGCCTATACGAGTTTTGTAGAATATTCTATCAACTTTGCAACGATTCATCTGCTCTATTTCGCATCTTAACAATACGGTTATCTTTGTTTCAAAAAATTTCTGACTTTACTTGCGCATTCAGGGCACAATGCGCCGGTTTCTTCATCTACAGTCTTGATTTTGCCACAGGCATCTTCCATAAGACACCTGTCGTTTGGACAATGTTCAAGACCAAACACATGACCCAGCTCATGATTCACAACCTTTTTCAAACGGGCATAAAACAATGAATCTGATGCCTTTTTCCTCCTCAGCCGGTAAGTGGAAATAACACAAACGCGACCATTCAGAGTTCCAAGACCAAATATTCCCCAATCATGATACTGTTCCTTGGTAGTTGATATGTCCTTTGTTGTCAACCCAAGAACCTTTGCATATTTTGTATCAACATTTGATTCAAGATAGTAAAGAATTTTTTCCGCACGGTATCGTTTGTTGGGTTTATAATATTCATTTACAGGTAAGGGCACGCATTCCAGAACAGTTATCTCAACATCATAAAGGGAACTTATGCCGGATACTGTTGAATCAATTATTGCTTTGCTGACATTGCCAAAAGGCAAGATTGCCAGCGTCATTCCTGATGACTGTGCAAAAATAAAGAATAACAAATTCAACCGGACATTATAACACAAATCATTTCTTTGTCAATCACAATAAGAATGTAACTTCACTTTTGCCTTCAGTTGCCTCATGCTGTCCTGCATTGCCTAATTGCCCTTAATTGCCTTGTATTGCCCCCTATTGCCATAAATTGCCTTGTATTGCCCTGTCAGAAATATATCAGATACTTTGCCTTTATCGCACCCACCTGATTTTGCAAGGCAAGCCCCTGTCCTTGATTTGTGCGATAGTCATTCAAGGCAATATAGAGCCAGGATTTGGGTTTGAAGTTGTAAGAAAAGAGAAAGCCGAAGCGGTTTCTCAAATATTCAGTTTTACCAAAATCGGTTCCAGGTGTATTGAAGACGAACTCATTGAATATCCCAAAGGTCATTGTCGGCATAATTGTAATATCTATCCTTGGTGTTGCTGAAGGCCAGATTGAGATAATCGTATTTTTGGTATCCCATTCAACCCAGAAATAGGAATCAAAATTTATTGAAACCCTGGGCGCGATTGTCAAGTAAAAACCATGATAAGTTTGTGCCTGATATGCAAGAAACTGCCGTCCCGGTGAGTAATTGTAAGAATAGTTTACATTACCACCAGCCCAGATATTGTACTCCGGTCCATTCCCCCAAATTGAAAGATTTGCACAGCGGAATAGAAAGTTTGTATCCGCATCATAATAAGGACCTCCCTCAAATTCCAAACTTGCACCCCAATTATTTCTAAAATTGAAATTAAAATTGAATAATCCTATCTTTGACCATTCTTCTTCACCGGGGTCCTGTACCAGCGCACCACCAAGTCCAGCCCAGAGGTTTCTTAAAAAGCCGGATGGATATGTTTTGTAAGGACCGGTAAATAACATAAACTTCTTCATCCCTGCCCAGGGCACATAACCAATATCCCCAACATCAAATGAATCACCAATCACCTGCACACTACCCATTGTCAAAAAGTTCTTGATAAACCCAAAATAACCCGAAGATACTGCCCAATCCCTCTTTCCAATTTTATCACTCATTGTACCCTGAATGATAAGTTGATTCGGTCCTGACCGATATACCCCATCAACACCAATTGCAAAATTATATGTATCTTTATTTACTGCAGTGCCGCTGAATAACATTCCCATATCTGAATTCTCTAAAACACCGTATCTTGCACGAAATACACCAAACCCACGCCTCGGCTCAAGCACAATATTGCTGTCTCTAACCTCATCGGTATAGGCACCAAATAAACCATAGTTTAATTTTTCTGATTTGTGCGTCAATTTCAGTCCACCGATTATCGGCACAATTTCACCATTTATTGACTTCCCAATTCGACGGGAATAGAAAAATCTCAATGGCTTATAAAAGCCCGTGCCTTCACCAAAATCCGGCATTCTGAATATCTCTGAACCTTCAATAAAAAAAGCCCGACGCTCACTCAGATAGGTTTCATATCTTGATAGATTCAAGGTAAATGGGTCAGATTCAATCTGGGCAAAATCAGGAAATGCAGTGGCATTCAATGTTGTCTGTGATGTAATATCCCATTTGAGATTAAAACTGGCACTGAATTTGGTCACAGTCGCCACAGTATCTTTATCCTGTCGCACAAAGCCTTCGGGATAAACCTCAAAATAATATCCCTTTGCCTGAGGGTTGATATTTTTTAGAGTACCAAATTTTGACACCAGCATACCTTCTTTCTGGGAAACCTCGGTCCAGTAATCAGTCTCCTGCCTTGCTGGAATATAACGCCTGAAATTTATTCCCCATTCTGAAAGTCCCTTTTTATAGCGAATGGATTTGAATGGAATTTTTATCTCTACCTCATAGCGGTCATCATGAATCTTTGTTGCAAAATTCCAGACACCATCCCAGGACAAATCTGTAGAACGGCCATCATCAAGCACCCAGCCATCATCATACACACCGCTGACATAAACTTTGAATAGATATGCAGTAGTTTTGCTTCCAAATGGGTCAAGATACACACTAACTGCATCATCATTACTGCCCATCTGATTCACTGGTTTATAATTCTTTGTCCAGCAGCGAAAGGCAAAATAGAGATTGTTTTCATCCTGTAAAACATATACTACGGTATTATCCGATGGTTTTTCTTTTTCATAAGGCATATACTGAATAAAATCATAAGCCGAATCTGCCCTGAGCCAGATTTCTTCGATATTGCCATCAATCACCGGTGCAATTTCTGTAAACCGCACCTCAACAGACTTATTATTTGCGATTAACACTAATAACAGAAAAACCATATCTCTCCTTTCATTTAATTTCTTAAATTTTATAATACCGGAATCCCAACCCCAACCTGACAACCATCTTTCTTGAAATCCCCAATTCCATTCCCCTCTTCACCTCTATTCACCCTTATTCTCCCTCTTTTACCCTTCTCCTTTTGCCTTTTTGCCTTCTTTAAGCCTTATATTACCCACAATTGCCTTAAGTTGCCCTCAATTGCCTTTTACTGCCCTCTTTAGCCTTATATTACCCCTAATTGCCTTAACTTCCTTCTATCGCCCTTTTCCCCTTTCCCATTGCCCTCAGTTGCCCTTCATTGCCTTCTATATTATGTATTACGCAAAAATCCCAAAAAAGTTTCACCTTTTTCCGATTGTCTTCCCTGCAAGCATCTCACCAACCCACCTTGCTTCCTTT
>JBDRWH010000039.1:0-12187 GCA_039802325.1 Caldifarciminota bacterium | reverse complement strand
AATTGGCTACAATGTTTCCACTATGGGTAACAAAACTTATTCGTTTCAGATAGTCCAATACCACATCAGACAGGGTCAATCGTTGCGAAAAACTGCAAGGCAGTTTGGATTGAACTACATGACATTGTACAAGTGGATAAAATCATATGAAAAATATGGTAAAACCTGGTTTTATTCAGACTACAGGCGACCCTGGAACCGTATATCTACTGATCTGGAAAAAACGATTGTTTTTCTTAAAGAAAGTTGTCCGGCTCTGACTGTAAGAAAAGCAAGAGATATTCTTCACAGCAGAGGAATTAAAATTTCGGTAAAAGGTATTTGGTCAGTATTGAAACGCTACGGCCTGGCAGGGTTTGAAAATGGAAAAATACTAAAAGAATTTCCTAACAATTGTTCATGGTCTTCTGAAGCGGCCACGAAAATTGAAGGTGCAAAAAGTTGTATAGAAATAAAGGATTATCAAACTGCTGCATCTCTCTTAAATTCAATACCCACTCTTCCACAGAATGATCTAATTATCCACGTACCAGATTCCCTTTTAAATATCAAGAGAAGAATGGAAAAATATATCCTATTGTATGGGAAAGTTCCTTTACCTATTTATCGTAAACAGATAAAAGAAATCTATCAATGGTGTATGAAGAATAGATTATACTATTCATTGCTACGTATTGGAGTTACTTATTTAGCGGTATTATCATATATAAACAAACCCGAGGAAATGCTAAAACGAATAAAACAATTAAAACCCTTATTAAAAACCGAAGGCAAAATGTCCCGCGATCTGCTTTATCTTAAAATTACCCTCTTAATCTGCGAAGGTATTGCTAATGTGTATCTAAACCGCATAAAGAATGCGTCTGAGGTAGCAAAAATATGTCATACATTGTTAAGAAAAAGGAAAAATATTTGGTCCTATGACCTACTCCATAATATAGGCGCCTTATACATATTTTTAGAAAATTTCCGTAAAGCTGAATACTGGTATAGCCAGACTCTGAAAGTAGCAAGTGAGGAAGATGCACGATTTATTATGGATGACTTAGCGCAAATATTGTTCTACAAGGGAGAGTATCGCAAAGCGCTTAATCTACTCCGTAGTATGGAAAATTTTCAATGGTGGGCGCATCAGCCTAAAAGATTTATCTTTGAAGCAATGATGTCTTTGGTGAGCGGCAAACCTAAGCGAGCCATTTCTCTTTGCCACGAGGCAATCACTGTCTCAAAAAAAGAGGAGCTTTTTAAACATATTATTGCAGCATATTCAATTATTGCCAGCGCTTATTGTAGCCTTGGCAGACAAAAACAAGCGATTGAAATTATCAAGAAAATTCTACCTTTCGCCGGCAGAGGTCTAAAATCAGTGTTTAATAGATATATCTTGTTGACAGAATATTTCTCGGAAAATAAAATTGATACCCAATTGAGCAAAGATACAATGCCTGTCACACGACTTTTGAACATAATGATTGACGGTTCATACCATAGGGCTTTTTCATATGCCAAATCCAGGAATCTTATGGGTTTTTTCTATCAATACATATTCTACTTTCCTCAAGTAGTAACCAAATATCTTGAAAAAGGAAAACCGACCAGACTCCCGCGAGCAATAATAAGATTGCCCATATTTAACACAAATGTTCCAGTCTATGAAATCAAATTCTTAGGTAAGTTGATTATTGATAAGTGCGGTAAGGATATGAGAGTTGAATTTGCGCCCAAAGATGAAACATTCATAATATTTCTCAGTTTTTATGCAACAGAGCCAAAAAAATCTGTAAACTTGGACAAAGTTTATGCGAATTTCTGGCCCGGAAGTGGAAATGCATCGCGGAATTTGTCACATCTATTGGTCCGAATTAAAAAAACATTAAAAATACCGACGCATTTATTGGAAATATCTCGTGGAAGTGGCACTTCAGTGTTAATCAATCAAGGAATATATTTTACCACTGACTATCAGGAATTCAATGAGACCCTTGCAAGGGCAAAGGCATTGGAGCGGGTTGGGGAATGGGAGTTTGCCCGTAAGGAGTACCTAAGGGCATTCAATCTGATCCGTGGTGAGCCGTTCAAGAAAAATTTTGATAACTGGTCGGTTGATATGCGATTTAGAATTTTGACCCAGTTTGAGACCGAGGCAATTGTCTTTGCGAAGAGTTGTATAGAACACGGGAATAAAACTGATGCACGAAAGATTTTGCAAAAGGTCTTGAAAATTATCCCGGATACGCAAGAAGCGATGGAATTGGTTAAAAGGTTAAATGGTTAAATTGGTAGATGTGGAACTAAGGCGTCGGCTTTTATCTGTTTTTCTATTTTGCATTACTTTGGTTGGTTGATGCTGTTTTTTGATTCAGGGATTTAGCGATTACAATTTTGTTCCTGCCTGATTCTTTTGCTGAATAAAGGGCGCGGTCTGCCTGTTCTATCAAATCTATTCTGTTTTTTGCATCCTTTGGATAATGGGCAATGCCAGCGCTTATAGTAAATTTTATTTTCACTTGATTAAATACGACTTCAGATTTATTGATATGATCTTTTAGCCGAACCGCAATCTCAGCGCCTTTCTTCAGGTTGCTACCGGGCAGAATTATTGCAAATTCTTCTCCCCCATAGCGACCGGCAATGCCAGTTTGTGATATCAATCTACCAATGAATTTCAGAACCTCATCGCCTGCCTGGTGACCATAGGTGTCATTTATCTTCTTGAAATAATCAATGTCAAACAAGAGAAGTACCAGTTCCCGTTGTTTCTTTAGTTCTTCTTCTAATAGTTCCTGAAAATGACGGTGGTTGAATAGTCCAGTCAAACCATCTCTGACGGAAAGCTCTTTGACTCTTTCGTAGAGAATTGCTCTTTGCCAGGCAAGTGTGAGTTGAGAAGAAAGGATATTTAATGCTTCAATATCTTCTTCAGCAAATCTTTTTCGGCGGTGGTCTTCTAACCAGATGACACCTAAGATTTCATTATCACCCTTTACCGGGGCACCAAGAAAAGAACCACGATTCTTCTTTTCTCCTTTTTTCAAAACGACCAAATTCCCTTCGCTCAGGTCTTCCTTCATTATGTAGTTCCGGTGTCTTATTACAAGACCTACAAGTCCTTCATCCAGGCTGAATTTAGTATTCTCCTTAAGATAAGTTGATTCAACTACAGTTCCCTGATTATTCAATTCATCTACCGAAGCAACTGATAATTCATCACAATTGAGTACAGATCGGAAAGATTTTACCGTATCGCTCACAATTGTTTTCAGTTCGAGTCCTCGTTGCAGACGCCGGGCAAGTTCGGCAATTGAAGAAAGATATTTAGATTCATATCTTTCTTTTTCATACAATCTGAGCATGGCAATCAGAAATCCTGCCCCTTTGGTTGCTTCGTCAAAATTTACCTTGTCTTCTTCAGAAAAGTTATCTTCTTTGCGGTCAATGACAAAAATTCCTTCGACCTGATCAAGGATAATAACAGGTGCAATAATCACTGAACTTATTCTCACATCGCCCCGATAGAACCCAAGTTCCTCAGAACTCTGAACAAATTCTCTTATAAGCACTGATTTTCTCTCCGATATTACCTGACGGTATAATCCACGTTCAACGCTCATTACTGCTTCGGGGTTGAATAATTCTGACTTTGAGAAACCCTGTACAAGCACAAGTTTTTCTTCGTTATAAGAAAAGATTGCAGTTGTATGGACATTAAAGACATTATGAACAAATTTGACATAGTAAAGCAAAGGTCTTTCAATGCCGGGATGTCGATCAATATCCTTTACCGAGGTAACGAGATTTTTGGCATCAAAATCTGCTGGTCCGAAGAAATAATCCCGTGCTTCATACCGTGCCAGAGATTTCTTCAGTTTATCCTCACGTTGCGAAATTCTTTCAACAATAACACCGGTAATAATAATTGCGACAGCAAGGGAAAGAACAGGTATTGTACTAAATTGATGTTTGAAAATACTTGCAATCAATTCAATGACCCAGAGTGTGCCAGTGCAAATCCAGTAATCTTTCTGATTACTGCGAAAACCAAGTACGGGCAAAACTGGAAAATAGAAAACAAAAAAAGGTGATTTCAGTCCACCTGTGAGTTGCACGAGAAGATTAGTGGCTACGCAGGCAATGATTGTATGATGAAACTGTATTTTCTTCCTTAATATGTAAAAAATGTAGTATAATACAACAATCGCAAATATGAAATAACTGATTTTTGTATCAATGCTATGCTGAAAGATCCCACGAGCGGAAATTATTGCATAAATAACTGCAAATATATAGAAAAACTTCATTGAACTTTACCTGAAGATACTGGATTTATTAATGTAGTATTCAAGATCTCTAAGTCAGCTTCTTAAGCATGGACTGTGATAGATTCGCAGTAAATCTGTCGCGGGAATTTGCAAATTCTGCAAGGACGGTTTTCATTTCAGGATGGGATAATTTAATTAATGTGGATAGTGCCAATTGTTTTAATTCCTGAGCAGTCTGGTCATCTCTCAGTTCCATACCTTTCAGATAATCCACGATAGTGCTGAATGCTTCTTTTGCTTGTTTTTCAGCAATGATCTTCAATAATTCAGCATGAAGAGCATCGCCTTTTTCTTTAAATGCTGGCAATAATTCAGTAAGTTCTTTTACTGAAATACTCTTTCTTAAACCGTGTAATGCTTCAGCACGAACTTCGGTCGCAGAATCTTTCAGCAACAATCTCAATCCAGGTTCATAATCCAGTTTAATGAATGTGCGGGCAAGTTCCAATCTTACACGGTCATCCAGGTCAATGAGCAGATTTTCCAACCGAGGACAAATCTCTTTGGTCGCAATTTCACCAAGAATGATAAGAATATTTCTGCGTAGATACCATTCAGGGGTATCAATATTGTTTAACAGGATTTCGACCGCGTCGCTACCGATATTTTTTAATATATCCACAATTTTCATGCGCAGACTATAGTCTTCCGCTTCTCTCAAAGTCAATAGGAGTTCTGAAACTGATTCTTTACCAAATTTGATTATTGCAGCGCGTACTTCAGGATATAATCCAGTTTCCCAGAGGAATGAAATAAGTGCGGGTAGAATCTTAGGATTTCTTGTTTCGCCCATGAAATTGATGATGGCTTTTTTAAACTGAAGAGAAATTCCCTGCCGACCGAGAATTCTATTGAAAGGTTCAATAATCACATCGCAGATCTTGTTTTGATTCGCTGAATAGGCAGTGTTGTACAGAGAGTATATCTGTTCAAGCGAGTTACTGATTACTTCGGGTACTGGTTCCTGTTCAAATGAAACTGATAGTCTCTGTGCAATTTCGCCGGCAAGTTCTATTTGGTCTTGCCGGATGAAACGGTCAGCAAGGGTTGTAAGCGATTTTAGTCCTTCCTCGCGCACACGGGCATTCTGTGAATAAAGCATATTATAGTATGGTCGTATTGTACTATCAAGGTCGTCCCGGGAAAACAAAGATGTAATTTTTTCATTCAACATAAGACCCATCTGCGCCAGATATTCATAAATGTTCGGAATTTTCTCCTTAAGCAGAGGTAATAGTTTCGAGAATTTATCTTCATTCAAGGCGCCTAATATTTTTTTGATTTCTCCGGTTTCATTTGTCCTTGCGAGTATAATTTCCAGGAGTTTCTCTTCACTAAAATTTGCAAGTATTTTTAGAATAAATGGTTTGAATTCAATGTCCTTTAATAGTGCAATTCTTTGGTCATAGGAAAGATTCTCCAGTATTTCTGCTACAGAGCTACTGTGGGTTGTTTGTGATTCACCTGGCATTTTTTCACCACCGACAATTATCTTATCGAATTCAACTTTCGCTTCAACCAAGGCGATGCCCTTTTCAACAAGTCTCCGGAAATTATCTATTAACCTGGTAACCTCAGCAGCATCAATAGCAGTGGACACACCTTGACTTACCTGTGCGACCTGTGCAGTAGCACCTGTCTGAATACCAAACTTTACCGCATTTATCCTGATTTTCTCTGTTCCTTTTGATTGCAACATAGTTGCCGCATCACCGTATTCTTTAATTTTCAATTTAGAACTGCTCATTACTTCATAAAGATTTTTCATATCATCGTTTGATACACCTGTATAAAAAGTAAGACTCTCAATTTCATTCTTTCTAAGTGCTTCAATAAATGACAGTATAGCAAGGCTTTTTGAGACATCAATCCTTATATCCTGAAAGATCACTGTTTTTTCCATGAAATAAAAGGAAAATTCCGCATAATCAGCGAATACTCGGGAGAGCTGGGCAATTGTATTAGTTACAACTTTTTCCATTACTGGATGACCTGGAGGATAGGATTTCGCAGATTTGAAACCAACGGATAACTCTTTAAGGAAATCAAGGATAACTGACTGCTGCACATATTATTTTACTAATTTTTTCTGTTATGTCAACTGGGTTGATTTCACTCCCTTATTGACAAATGGATGAAAATCTCTATAATTAGAAAGTGTTGAGTCTTTTACTTTTTATCATCAATCAATATCAACCCCAAACATTGGCGGTGCCACCATTTGAACATACTTTTGGATTTTATCGGGCATCAAAATACTATCTGAGATTGTTTATCGGACCCAATTTTGATTATAACGACCCCCAGGGCATTTGTGCAGTGAAACTAAAGGAACTTGATGACCCGAAGACAAAGAAAGATGATGATGAATTAACTGCATTTGCAGTTAATTCAGGTACAGGGCAGATAGTCTATAATATTGGTTTATCAGCAGTGAAACTATATGGCAATGAAAAGATGTTTTCCCAGCCAAAAGGCATCACTGCAAATGAAAATGGCCTGGTTTGTCTTGCTGATTTTGGTAATTATCGGGTCGTGAAATTGCAATATACAAAGGGTAAACTTGAATTTGTAGGTGAAATAAAATTGCCAGGAAAACCGTTTGATGTCTGTCTGGACTCAAAGAACAATCTTTTTGTCACTGACTATGATAACTCAAAGATCTATGTCTATTCTCCCCAGGATTCTCTCTTGAGGGCATTTGGTAGAGAAGGTCAGTCCTACGGAGAAATCTTCCAGCCAATGGGGATTGACGTGATTGATGCAGATGCACCACACAATCATTATCATGAAGATTTCATTGTTGTCACTGATAATAATGGAAAAAGGATCTCAAAATATACAACCACAGGAAGGTTTCTGAATTCTGTCTATAGTTTTGAGATTGGGCTTGCCGATGCGAATTTCCTTTATTGCGCTATTGATTATTTCGGCAATATTTATGTAACCGATGAGAAGAATGATCAGATACATAAATTCGATAGAAATCTTTCTTATGTAATCTCTGAAGGTAGAACTGGAGTCAGTCAGGGTGAATTCAATTCACCACGGGGAATCACCATTGGCAGGCGTTATGGGCAAGTTTTTATTACTGAGAAAGAAGGTGGCCAATACCTCTGGATTGCGATTGATGGAATTTTTGTTGGTTGTTTTCCTTCGGCATTTTCTGCCCGACAGCCCGGCACAACCCTTGCGCTCTATGTTACTGACGAAGCACGAATTGATATTGATATCTATGACCAAACTGGAGCCAAGGTGACAACCTTGATAGATGGTTTGAAAAGACCACCAGGAGAAGTTTTGATTGTCTGGGATGGGCTTGACAAGAATGGCAGTTTGGTGCCACCAGGTGAATATGAGTTCAGAATTACTTTAAGGGCACGCCATGGTCATGGCGCAAGGGTAAAAAAGTTTTTAAGAGGAGTAGTAAAATGTGTATCATCATAAGCAACAAGGATGTTTTTCGCAAAATTTTGTGTATGTTTTTATTCGCTTTAACAATTTGTTATGCCACAAAATATGCAGGAGAATTCCAAGAATTGATCGTGGGTGGTAGGATTTGCGGAATGGGCGGAACCGGTGTTGCTCAGGGCATAGACCCGACTGCAATCGTTTTGAATCCTGCAAATGCACCTCTAATTAGCCGTTCTTTACATCTGATGCACGCAGAGAATTTTTCGGGTATTGTAAGAAACGAATTTGGTGCGCTGGTTGTGCCTAAGGCAAACAGCGCCTATGGCGTGGGTCTCCAGGTTATTTCTGTTGGTAATATAAAACTAACCACGCTTCCTGATACCAGCCAGGACCCAGGCGATGAAAATCAACCTATCCCTTTTGATACTGTTTCTACACAGGATATGATTCTTTACCTTAATGCTGCACAAACAAAGAATCTGTTTGCCTATGGGGCTAATCTGAAAGTCTATTATCGCAACCTGGCAGTGATGACCGGTATAGGTGGTGGAGTGGATATTGGTTTGAGACTGAATTTAGCAAATCTGAATGCAGGCATTGCTATGCGGGATTTTATTCTTGCTCCAGTTTACTGGAATAATGATACAAAAGAAAATATTTCACCTAAAATTTCATTTGGAGTTGCACCAAGTATTCCTTTGAATAAGATAAATACATTATTAACGATAGAATCGGATATTGTTAAAGACCTTTCTTTTAATGAATTTAAATTAAACACCGGTATAGAAATCGCATATAGGAATACTATTTATGGTCGTTTGGGTAAAAGCGGAGCGTGGTACACTGCAGGTGCAGGTTTGAGATACAAAAAATTTATCTTTGATTATGGATTGATTACACATCCTGATTTAGGCATTTCTAACAAGTTTTCTGCAGGGCTGGATTTTTAATCAAAAATAATGCTCAAGGCAGAAATCTTTCGCAAACTTCTCAATTTGTGGGCAATATTTATTCCAGTCCTTTACTATCTTATGCCACTGGCGTCAGCCCGGGCATTGCTACTTCTCGTTACAGTAGTCATTGTAGCAATAGATTTTTTTCGCCTTCACATCAACGGCATAAAAGAGGGATTCATTCTATTTTTTGGTTCATTTTTGCGAAGACGAGAGTTGACCAATCTGAGTGGTGCGACTTTCTTGTTATTGGGCTGTTTGATAACCGCATTTCTATTTTCCCGTCCCATTGTAATATCTGCCTGCTCATTTGTTATTGTTGGTGATACATTCGCCGCAATGTTTGGACAGAATATTAAAGGTCCTAAATTATTCAAGAAGACATTGATTGGTAGCCTTGCCTATTTAGGTTCAAATCTCATTGTTGTGGCAGTACTACAATTTCTATTGCATGTGCCTTTTCTATATCTTTTCCTGGGTGCGTTGATGTCAACTGTATTTGAGGCTTTACCATTGCCCTGGGATGATAATTTCTCAGTTCCTATTCTCACAGGAATTGGGATGAGTTTGATTCTATAAACAGATTTCTCTAAGTCAAAATTCTGACAAGTACGAAAATTATTATTGCAATACCAGCAATAATCGCGCCGGTCCAGCCGATAAGGCACAAAGAAGTTACAATGACTCCGGCAACGAATACCCCGAGACTGATAAAGAACATGGATTTTTTGAACTCAAGAGCCATTAGATAAGCAACCAGTGCACCGGTCCAGGCGCCGGTTCCTGGCAGGGGAATTGCAACAAATATCAGAAGTCCGATTTCTTCGTATTTTTCAATGACTGCGCCCTTTTTGCGGGTTCGGCTGAATAGCCAGGCAAAGAATTTATTGAATAGTGGTATTTTGCATAGCAAATCAGTAATGGGTTTGAGAAAGAACAAGATAAAAGGAACTGGTAAGATATTACCAATAAAAGAAATGACAAATGCTTTGTACCACGGAATATGAAACAGATTGATTGCTAAGGGTAAGGCACCGCGCAATTCAACAATTGGAATCATGGAAGTCAGGAACACTGCCCACTCAGGCGCAAATCCATGTGCAACAAGTGTCTGCGGCGTCATATGAGACCGCCTTTTTTCCGGATAATCCAGTCTATTACAAGCAAACCAAATATGATTACATATAGAAACGGATGGTCGAATGAGAGGAGCTTTGTTTCGTGGTATTCCTGCGCCCTGGGTGGTTGAAATTGTTTCAACTTTGAAAGTTCGTAGTATCCACCATTGGTCTTTAGGGCAATTTCTTCAAGCAAAGCTTCATTTATGAGTTCTTCAGGTTCAGAACTGATCTCAGCCACAGCTATTTTTAATGGATTGCTTTCTAAAGTATCGTTCTGAAGATTGCCTCGGGCAAAGGCCATGAATTCACCAGATGTTTCAGCATATAATGTTGCTTCATAAATACCTTTTCTGATTTCAAAGAACGGAATGTTTTTACCGGCAAAATCAAGATAGAAATCACCACCTGAACCAGGCATCATATCACGATCATAACTTTTCAAATAGAATGAAATCTTTTCACCAATATGATATTGATGCTTTGGTGATCTTAGGAGCAATCGTTCATTCCTTCCATAAGGAGAAAGCAATTTTGTTATCTCGTCCAGCAGTGGATTGAGAATATCTCTGTGATTTAGATTCAACTGTGCATAATGCCAGACGCCGAGGTTGACTATGTTGATTTGAAAAACTATTCCACCATTAGTAATGCGGTAACCTATAAGAGGAATCTCTTCGGCCTGGGCAATCAGCTTTGTATCAGGATTAATCCCTATGATTCGATTGACATTTGAAACAGGGGCATAGTCTTCAGCAGGGGACAATACAGAAAATGGTGATAAAATCTTCATCTGCAATTGTTTTTCAAACTGGGTGCCATTTGTTCTAAATGGTAGGATTTCATTCAATATCTGAGTTGTTCCTCTAATCGCTCCGATAAAGAGGATGCCTTTACTTTTTTTCAGAAATTCCTTGATGTCCAGCAGGTTTTCACCGGTGTTGATATTATCTATTACTATTATTTCAAATGGAGTGTAATCCAATTTCTCATGATTGGCAAGTTCCCCGGTTGTTTTGAATCTATTTTCTGATATGCGGACTGCCTGAGACAATTCAAAATTTACATTCCTTTCAAGGCAGTTTAAAATAAAAGATGTGTTGAAAGATGGACAATCTGTATAGTAAAGCACCGGTATTTTGCGTTCATAAGTACTGATTGAAAAAAAACTCTCGTTATTTACATAGTTGACTTCCTCAGGCTGGGGTGCAAGTGATATTTTGTATTTTTCTTCGCCTGTCTTTGCTGGAATGAATTTGAATTCAATTGAATGTCGGGTTAAAGATTCAGTCAGCCGAAAATCTCTCTCGATATTCATACTACTTGATTTCAAGGAAATTCTTCCGGTTTTGGCTGTCATCCCATTTGTCTCAACAATCGCTTCTACTACGACCGTATCATTGCGAAATGCATATTCGGGATAGAAAACATTTACAATTGCCTGGTCTTTCATTCTTTTGTTGCCAGCACCAAAGCAATAAACAGGGACCTTAAGTTTCTCACGAATTTCAACAGGTGAAGGTCCAAGATTATGATTTCCATCTGAGACCAAAATGATTGATGAAGGAACAAGACTTTGGGCAGTAATTAATGCGTTCGTGATATTGGTAAGTCTGCGATCAGGCGCATTCTTATCATTATAGACCGTATCGCTGAAAAATAATTTTTGACAATTGAAGTGGAGAGAATCCACTATCCCATAAACTTCTTGGACAAAGTTATTCATGCTGGGCGAACAATCTACAAGCAAGACAGGAACTGAAGTACTGCCCCTGACATTTATCCTCAGAGAAAAATTGATAATAAGAAGATAAAGCAAGATAATGGCAATGATTCTGATTGCTAATTGGTTAAGTCGTTTGTGATACAAAGTGATTGTCAACAAAAGGGCACAAATACTAATTAATAATGGAATCAAGATCAAAGGCTCCAGGATTTAGGTTGATTACATTATCACTCTTGCCGGCAGATACAGAATCAGCACCATAGCAATTCGAACCGAAAGCACGCACAAAATAACTTGAACTATCGCGCACCTCAAATAAGAACTCACCCTTTGAAATCAGGCTTACGCCAATTTTCTGCCCTCTTTCAATCAGGGCGATACCATGTATAACAGGGGTGTCATTTAGCATAGCCTTACCTTTTAGGAATAGCGGATTGTACATTGTATCTGGTGTGATAGAAGTAACAAAAGGCTGTGCCAGATTACCGCTCAGATCTCTTGTTTCTTTGATATAAAGATAATAGGTTGTGTCATAACTGAGTGATTCATATTCATTTGCGGGTACAATGGATAGGTTCTTCATATATTGCCACTTTGTCTGTGTTGTTTTTTTGGGAAATACATAATACCTAAAATAAGATGTATCCACAGGTTCAG